>NZ_JBSSAC010000013.1:0-68303 GCF_054058315.1 Thermostichus sp. MS-CIW-40 | reverse complement strand
TTCGGGCCTGTTTTGTTCTCTGGTAGAGCAGAGCAGGCTCAGGGCTACTGAAAGCCCGCTCCGTACCGCTTAGCGGTCGGAGCCGGGTAGTTTACGAAAATTGAGGCCTTTTTCTGCTCGCAACTTCTTGCCCTGAGGGGCAACTTTGTCCACCTCCAGCACCACGCCTGCCGGCTCGATCCTTACCACGCGGGCGCCGATTTTGCCGTCGTCGATCCAAACACTTGCCCCTACCTGCAGGTGCGCCAAAACCTCCGGCAGGCTGCAGGTCACCTGGCAGGAGATATCGGCGCTGGCCTCAGGAACCTTCGGGGTGAGCAGGATGCGATCCCCGCGGTACACCTTGGTTTTGCCAGGGGGCATGGCCACTGGGCCGGTGCGGATCTTGGGGCCGGCCAGGTCCAGCAAAATCTTGCAACGCCGTTGGGTCTGGGCTTCGGCCTGGCGCAAGTGGGCCACCATTTTCTCCCACACCGAGGGCTCGTCGTGGGCGCAGTTGATGCGGGCCACGTTCATGCCCCGCTCCAACAACTGCAGCAACAGCTCCGGCTGCTCGGCGGCTTCGCTGGGCAGGGTCACCATGATGCGCGCGCGGCGATGGGGAGAAGGGGGGCCAAACAGCGCCTCGGCGTGCTGCTCTAGTGCCGTATCCCCGGCGTAAAACTCTTCATAGCTGGGTGCCGTATGGGTCAAACCCTGGGTGGCTGCCAAAATAGCAATCACCGCATCCAGGCTCTCCAGAACCCGCGACTCACGGCGCCCCAGCGAGGACAGCCCCGCAGCCGCCAGCTCCAGTTGCAAGCTGCGCAGATCCTGTTGGCGCAGCGCCAGGTAGCGCGCCAGGTTGTGGATGGCCGCAGGAGGGCTCGTAAGGCAGCCCCAAGCGGCCAAGTATTTCTGGGATCCCTCTACAACCTGCTGCCGCAGCTCCAGGAGCCGCTCCAGCAAACTCCTAAGATTGCAGGAGGGGGAAGAGGAGGAAACCATGTCGAAAGTCTTCCCAAGACAAACCCGGCCCAATTCTATGCCTGAGCTTACTTGGGGTCGATCATAGGCGGGTTAGGTTGAGAAAGGAAGGCGATAGCCTTTCATTGCCCAGTGTTCCGGTCTAGAGTCGTTAACAGCCTTCGGCTGTCCTGCCTACTACTTCCTTGGGTTGCGTGAAACTTCATTCTCTCCCTCCTGCCCGTTCCCGCGAGCGGCCTGACCACAGGCTCTCCCTCGTTTGCGCGGTGGGCCTGATGGATCGCTATGTCCTCTCGGAGATGCTGCTGCCGTTTCTCTTTGGGGTGGGAGCTTTCACAACCTTGGTGATGGCGGTGGGATCCCTGTTTGAGCTGGTGCGCCTGGTGGTGGAAGCGGGTCTGTCGCTTTCGGCGGCGTTACAGGTGTTTGTGTTGCGGGCGCCGGGGATCATCGTCCTGACGTTCCCGATGTCCATGTTGCTGGCGACGTTGCTGGCCTATGGGCGCTTGTCTGCCGATAGCGAAATCACAGCCCTGCGCGGCTGCGGGGTGAGCCTTTACCGCCTCATGGTGCCTGCCCTCATCCTCAGCTTGCTGGTGACGGCTTTAACCTTTCTGTTCAATGAGCTGGTGGTTCCGGTGAGCAATCGCCAGGCAGCCACGACTTTGAACCGAGCTTTAAATCGGGATCCGGACTTCCGGCGGGAGAATATCCTCTACCAAGAATTTGGCGAGATCCTCATGCCTGAGCCAGACGGCACCTTTTCCCGGCGACAAGGGCTAACCCGTCAGTTCTACGCCCGCAGCTTCGATGGGAAGCAAATGCGCGGCATTATCGTCCTGGATTTTTCCAACGAAGCGCTCAACCAAATCCTGCTGGCCCAACGGGGACGCTGGGATCCCCAAGAGAATCTTTGGGTGTTTGAGGATGGCACCAACTACATCGTTTCTCCGGATGGCACCTACAGCAACATTGCCACCTTCAGCCGGCAGGAGTTGCGTCTGCCTCGCGCGCCGCTGGAGCTGGCTCAGGAGATTCGCAGCCCTGAGGAAATGAACATTGGGGAGCTGAAGCATTACATCGAGGTGATCGCCAGTTCTGGAGATCTGCAACGGGTGCGCCGTCTGCAGGTCAGCCTCAACCAAAAGTATGCCATTCCTTTCGCGTGTCTGGCGTTTACCCTGATTGGGGTGCCTTTGGGGCTGCGCCCGCAGCGCACCGGTTCCTCTTTGGGGTTGGGCATCAGTGTGCTGATTATCTTTGCCTTCTATGTGCTGCTGTTCATCACCCAGGCGCTGGGACAAATTGGGACGCTGGGGCCAGCAATGGCGGCTTGGTTGCCCAACTTGATCTGTGCCGCCGTAGGGCTGGGGTTGCTTTACCGAGCCAATCAGTAGCTGCTGGGCACCGTTTCTCCAGATGTAGGATAAAACTGCCCAATGGATTCTCGTATTCTGGAGAGCTCCCCCATGGAAGTTCAAGCTTGGATGAATTGGATGTTTGGCGGATTAGCCCTGCTGATCTTGGGGGGAGCATGACTCTAGTCAATAATAAGCTCAACTATACTGAAAGTAATGTATAATATGTTCAGTACGGATTACTACCAGTTGATCTTTCTGTTTACTTTCGAGTCTGCCAACATGGTAGCCAAAGCAAAGCAGAAAATTGGTAGTAAGACGACACGGAAACTGCGCTTTGGGTATTCTACTCAAAGCTTTGCGGGATACCGCCATTCTGTTTGGAAACAAACAGAATGCTATCGCTGCATAGTTGAACAGTGATGTTCAGCAGTGTTCAGCGTAAATGTATCAGGCATGCTGATGATGTTCACCACGGTGTTCACCACCAAAGGGCCCCAGCCCGAGGATTCTCAGTCGGATCCCCAAAAGGGGCGAGCCTAGCCCAAGGCCCGGTGACGGGATCCCTGGCAGCCGGCCCCATGCCCTAAGAAATAGTTAAAACTAGAGGGGGCTCTAGTCCCGCTCCCGTTGACGTAGCCGCTGCAGAGTCGAGAGAGGTTTTGTCTCCTCTGGCAGTTTTTGCTCAGCTGCGGTGGGCAGGGCGGCTGTTTCTGTTTTCTGAGGTTCGAGCAAAAGCTTGGCGGCTTCTGACTCAACGGCTGGAGGGCGAGCCGGGTTCTCCCCTTGTTGGCCGGGCAAGGGAACAGACTCCAGAGTGGCCAGCAGAGCTTGAATATGGCTGTGGGTTTCGGGATGGTCGCTGGCGGCATGGGCCAAGAGGGTGAGCTGCTCTTTGGCAGCGACCAGGTTCCCCAGCTTGAGATCCACCAAGGCCAGTTGATAGCGAGCCTTAAAGCCACTGGGATCCACCTCCACCGAGCGCTGAAAGGCGGCGCGGGCCTCCGCCAGCTTGCCTTGACGGGCATAGATCAAGCCGAGGTTGAAAGGCACGTCGGGATCCCGTTCGCTGGGCAGCACCAAGGTTTTTTCTTCCAGTTCAATTGCGCTCCGGTAGGCGTTGATGGCCAAGGTATGAAAGCCCATCTGCAGATAGCGAGCTCCGTCTTCCTTCAGTTGGGCGACCGTCGGCTCCCCTGTCAGTAGGGTCATGGGCGGTTGCGCGTGGGCAGGCATGGCCACCGCCAAGCTCAGCAGGCACCCCACCGTTTTCAGGCCTAAGGGTACAGCCTGACGACCAATCTGCTGCCTATTCATCACCATGATCTGTTTCCTCCAACCACATCAACACCACTTCATTCCACCCCTCTGGGCCCGGGAGCTGAGCCAATTGCCATTGAGGCAGGGCCTCACTCCAGAGACTATCCGCAATGGGGCTGGGAAGCACCACTTTTTGTTCCGACCATCGCAAAAAGGCCACATCTGGCGGGGAACACCCAATGCCCAAAGCTTTGATAGGGCCCAGATGCCGTTGGTAGCAATCCAGCAGCCGCTGCACCGCCTGTTCCCCCGGTAACCAATTGGGTTCTGCGGCCATCGTTGGCTGCATCCATCCGGTCAGATACCATTGCGGCAGGCTAGAGAAGTGAAGCTGACGCACCCGCAGCAGATGTTGGGTGAGGTTGGCTTCTTGCTGGGCAAAAGCTTCCCGCAGGGTTTCGGGATCCCCGGAATAGCTGAAAATCTCGCTGTACTCTCGCTGCTGCGCCCGCTCCGCCTCTTCCAAAGGGATCCCAGTGGCAGCGGCCAGTTCAGAGGCAGTCCAATCCCCAAACCCGATCAAGTCCAAGTGGAAATCTTGACGCACCTGTTGCAGGATGCTGCGCAGGCGAGAATAGGGCAGACCCAAAGCATACACGTAGTAGGGCGGTCGGTGTTGCCACTGCTCGTCTAGGATGCCCGCCGGGAAGTAATGCTCGGGAACGTAAACGGCAGAGCCATCCTCACAGATGAACGGATGCTCCAGGCGCAACTGCCGCCGCACATGTTCCAGTTGAGCGCGGGTGCGCAGGCTGTAGAGCACCAAGGGAATGGAGCGGCGCTCTAGGGCAGCCAAGGCTTGTCGGGCAGCACCATAGCTGTTGAACTCTAGATCCAGCAAGCTGCCATCTAAACTGGTAAGGACAAGTCGCATAGGTGCAGGAAAGGGAAAGGCGCTGGCCCCGTCAGAATTGCAAGTAGCGCGACCAGCTGAAGCGTCCTACAGTACCTATGATCCAATAGCTTGACCAACCTGAGGGGGATTAGCCCCAAATGCTCTCCCTCAAAGCATCTGGGTGAATGGGCAATCCGTGCGCCAGAAGTGGTAAAAGCTCGATTGAGCACTACAGAATGCGTGTGTTGCCGAAGATCTTGGCTCAAAAACCAGCAGCAGAGAAGACAGACAGATTGAGTGGGTCAGTGGCTAGTTCTCTGTGCCGAAGGCGCGATCCCCTGCATCCCCCAGCCCGGGCAAGATAAATCCTCGATCGTTCAGCCGCTCGTCAATCATGGCGCAGAAGATTTGCACCATCGGGTAGTGGGATCCCAACCGCTGTAACCCTGGGGGCGCTGCCAATGCGCTGACAATTCTAACCAAGCTGGGATCCGCCCCCCGTTTTTTTAGCTCATCCAAAACCCAGAGCAGCGTGCCCCCGGTGGCCAACATCGGCTCGGGAATGAGAATGCGCATCTGTTCAGGGATCCGCTCTGGAAGGCGATTGAGGTAGCAACTGGCCTGCAGCGTTTCCTCATCCCGCACCATGCCAATGTGAAAGATCCGCGCCTGGGGCAAAAGGGCCTGACAGCCTTCCAGCATCGCCAAGCCAGCCCGCAATACAGGCACAATGCCCAGCAGGGTATCCGGCGCGATGACCTCTGCGGCAACGGGTTCCAAAGGGGTTTGCACCTGAACGGTTTGGGTGGGGATCCACTCCCGCATCGCCTCATAGGTTAGCCAGCGGCCCAGCTCCGACATGGCCGTGCGAAACAGGGGCATGGGCGTCTCCGCATCCCGAGCCACGGTTAGCCAGTGCTTAATGAGCGGGTGAGGGGGGACATAGACACGAAGCTGCTGACTTGCCACGGGAGAATGCCTCAATCTGGGCGGTAGCATAGCGGGTTGCCTTAGCAGAAAGCAAGCTCTAGAAAGCAAGCTCTCCAATTGGCCGCAACTCCATCCCGACCGGGGATAAATTGCCAACAGCTCCGGCAAATGCTCAAGGGGTGGGGCTCTTTGACCCAGCAAGATTGCGGCAGAATGAGATCTGCAGGTTGCTTCGAGCGCCGGTCATGTTCGGTGGCTACAGGTTTGGGATAAACCAGGGCAAGGCTGGTTTCGGGTTTTGTTCCTCTTGCCATTTGCGAACTGAGGTGCTGGCCCCAGGGCAGCTTGGCCTCCCGCCGATGGAACCGAACGCCAACGGCTCTCGTCTGCAAGTGCCGGTAGCCGGAGATACCGCTCTGCCCAAGGGTTTCTGGCTTAATGGGGTGTCGCAAGTTACAGCCTGTTCACAAATTAAGGGATACAAAACTTAAGGGATACAAAACATCGTGTTTCTGAGGCTTGACTCCGATGAGGTTTAGAACAAGTAGGTTTACAACCGTATCCGTAGCCCCTCAATAGGCTGTACCTGCATCTTTGGCCCCCTCACACCTTGCAAGGATTAGCTTAGGGAGAATGGATTATGGCTTCGTCTCAACCCTCTGACTCGAACACCAAGGCTCTGAGCCGCCGTCAACTTCTCAAGGTGGGGGCCGCAGCCCTTGGGGGCGGTCTGTTGGCTGCAGGGGGTGCCCAAGCTCAGCGCAAACCCTCTCCCACCCTGATAGTGGCTCAGGGATCCGGTCTGGATCGCGTTTCCTACGCTACCAACTGGTATGCCCAGGCGGAACACGGCGGCTTTTATCAGGCGGTGGCGACCGGCATCTACCGCGAGCATGGCCTGGATGTAACCATCAAGATGGGTGGCCCTGGCATCAACATCACCCAAGTTTTGGCCGGTGGAGCTGCCGAGTTTGCCATGGGGGGAAGCACAGGGGTGATCAATGCTGTGCGAGAAGGGATCCCCTTGGTGTGCGTGGCGGCCATTTTTCAAAAAGACCCGCAGATCATCATGGCCCACCCTGGCACCCAGCGCTTTGAAGAGCTCAAGGGCCGGCCTATCTTTGTCTCGAAAGGTGGCCTTGCCACCTACTGGCCCTACCTAAAGGCCCGCTTTGGCTTCACCGACGATCAGGTTCGTCCCTACAACTTCAACCCCGGCCCCTTTTTGGCGGATCCCAGCTCAGCTCAGCAAGGCTATCTGACATCCGAGCCTTTTGCCATCCAACGGGAAGGGGGATTTGAGCCGGTGGTCTTCCTCCTGGCGGATTTGGGCTACAAACCCTATGCCACCACCATCGAAACCCGTCGCCAACTGGTGGAAACCAAGCCCGACTTGGTGGAGCGATTCGTGGATGCCTCTATCAAAGGCTGGTACAGCTTCTTGGAGGATCCCCGTCCGGCCTATCGCTTGATCAAGCAGGACAACCCGGAGATGACCGATGCCCAGTTGGCCTACAGCTTCGAGAAATTGCAGGAGTACGGCATCATCTTGTCCGGCGATGCGTTGGAAAAAGGCATTGGCGCCATGACCGACAAACGCTGGCAAGACTTCTTCGACAGCATGACGGTGGCCGGCGTATTTGAGCCAACCATCAACTACCGGGCTGCCTACACACTGGACTTCGTCAATAAAGGCACTGCCTACTACACTGCCTGACGGACTTCCACCCTTGGCGCTTCTCAGCCCAAGGGATCCCCCCTCGCCCCCAGCCCCTCTTCCACCAAGGGAGAGGGGAACTATAGTCATTTCAAACTAGATTGAGACACCCCCTAAACGCTCCGCGCCACTGCCCTCACCCCCATTCCTTCTCTCAGAGGGAGAAGGGGGCTAGAGGGAAATGTTTCATTCCGGTTTAATTGAGAATGCCAGAACACTGCGTGATCACCTCCCCCAACACCGCCAGCAACACCGGCACCCCCAGACGGATCCCGGAGACCAACAGCGAGATCAAACAAAAAGCTCCAAGTGAAAAGGCGTTCCAGCGAAGCTTGGCCCAGCACTCCATCAACAAATGCAGGCACAGGTGGGAGCAGATTCATCGCCGAGCTGGAAAGCCTATCATGGGATCCAGTATGGAATCCATTGTGTCAGCAGCGCAGGGCACTTTGACCCTTTCACCCTCCTCTTCTCCGCCAGACCCGCCAGCCAGTCTGACGGGCTCATTCCCCGCCGCTGACGCGGCAGGGATCACTTGGCCTTGGGCAGCGCAGCGGGATCCCATCCTTGTCCTCGGGGCTGGGCTGATGGGGCGTCTGTTGGCCGCCAGCCTTGTCGAGGTTGGGCATCCTGTCCGCATTGTGGAGGCGGCTCCTGCTGCTGCTGTTGAGAGCAGTGCTGCCCATTTTGCCGCTGCTATGCTGGCTCCTTTGGCCGAGTCCGCCGTCGCCGAAGCCAGTGTGGTGGCCCAGGGGTACTATGCCCTCTCCCGCTGGCCCGCCCTTCTGGCCAGCCTGCCAGAGCCGGTTTTCTTTCAGCAAGAAGGCACTCTGATCCTCTGGCACCGCCAAGATGCCGGGGAAGCCAGACGTTTCTCGTCCCTGCTGGCCGCTGTGGGGGAACACCTCCCGCATCTCCCCCGCCCTCAGCCGCTGGATGCCCAGGCTATTGCCGAGCTGGAGCCGTCGGTAGCCGGGCGATTTGCGCAGGGCCTGTATCTTCCCCAAGAGGGCCAACTGGACAACCGCCAACTGTTGTCGGCTCTGCTGACCAAGCTGCGGCAGCACGAGGTGGAAGTGGAGTGGGGTTGCCCCTGGGATCTGAAGCAGGCCCAAGCCTGGCAGCAACAAACCGGAGGCTGGGTTTTGGATTGCCGCGGCCTGGGGGCTCAAAAAGAATGGGGCGGGCCAAGACTGCTGCGCGGAGTTCGGGGTGAGGTGGTGCGCCTGTATGCCCCGGAAGTCTCTTTGCGGCGCCCAACCCGGCTGTTGCACCCTCGCTATCCGATCTACATCGCTCCCAAGCCGGGACACCTGTTCGTAGTGGGGGCCACTGAAATCGAATCTGAGGATCGCTCGCCGGTGAGCGTCCGCTCCGCCCTGGAGTTGCTCAGCGCCGCCTACGCCGTACATCCTGCCTTTGCCGAAGCGCGTATCCTGGAATTGGGCAGCCAATGTCGTCCCACCTTGGCGGATAACCTGCCAGCCGTGGTGGAGCGCTCACCTCGCCTGTTGCAGATCAACGGCCTCTATCGCCATGGCTTTCTGATCTCCCCGGCCATCCACGATGCTGTCTTGGAGTATCTCCACCAGGGTAGTTGTCGCTTGGCCCAGCAGCTTGGGATCCCCTTTCAGGTGCAGGCTGCCCCTCTTTCCGGTGAGTCCCTGTCGCCATGCGTGTCTTGATCAACCAGAAGCCTTACGATTTGCCGGAAGGCACCACTTTGGCCGAGGCAGTGGCTCAGGTGGGGGCCAGCGGCCCTTTCGCGGTAGCGGTTAATCTGAAGTTTGTGCCGCGTGCGCAGCACGAGCAAACCCGTCTGCAAGAAGGCGACCAGGTGGAGATCGTCGCTCCGGTTGCCGGCGGCTAGCGCTCAAGTCCGCTTTTCTATCTGCCTCAGCCATGTCCACCCTTCTCCATTGCTCTCCCTCAACTCTGGCCGATGAGGATCCTTTGGTTCTCTACGGCCAACCATTGCCCAGCCGTCTGATGTTGGGTACGGCTCGCTACCCTTCGCCAGCCATTTTGGAGCAGGCGGTGGCGCGCGCGCAGCCCTGTTTGTTGACGGTTTCTCTGCGGCGGCAAGGGGCACTGGGGCCAGAAACTTCCCAGAGGTTCTGGGCTCTGTTGCAGAAGATGGGGATCCCAGTTTTGCCCAACACCGCCGGCTGCCACAGCCTGCAGGAGGTGATCACAACGGCGGAGATGGCGCGTGAGGTTTTTGGCACCGACTGGATCAAGCTGGAGTTGATCGGGGATGACTACACGCTGCAGCCGGATCCCGTGCAACTGCCCACTGCTGCTGCTGAGCTGGTCCGGCGCGGCTTTAAGGTGCTGCCCTATAGCACCGACGACCTGGTGCTCTGCCAGCGGCTTTTGGATGCTGGCTGTGAGGTGGTGATGCCCTGGGCGGCCCCCATCGGCACCGGGAAAGGCCCCCTCAACCCCTACAGCTTACGCCTGCTGCGGGAACGGATTGAAGCGCCGCTGATCGTGGATGCTGGCTTGGGTCTGCCCTCCCATGCCTGCCAGGTGATGGAGTGGGGCTTCGACGGGGTGCTGCTAAACACGGCGGTGGCTTTGGCCCGGGATCCGGTGGCCATGGCCGAGGCCTTTGCAGAAGCGGTGCGCTCAGGCCGCCGAGCCTACCTGGCCGGGGCCATGATCCCTCAGGAAACAGCTCAGCCCAGTACGCCTGTCCTCGGCACTCCCTTTTGGCACCAGGGCTGACTGCCGCTCTCAGGGGTGCAGCTCAGGCGGCAGGCTTTCGCGCCTGGATAACCTGCAGAGCTCCCCCAGCGTGGAGGGTCTGCCGGATGGATTGCCAACCCTGCTGATGCAAATGCTCGGGCAAGTCCAGCTTGAGTAGCTCCCAGGCGGTCTCGGTTTCAAACAGGGCCAAAAAGAGGGCCAGACCAGGCCAGATCAGGGGTTGCCGAGGCGCATGCAGATCCAGGATCAAGAGTCCTCCCCCCGGCTTGAGCACCCGCCACACTTCCCGCAGCACCTGCTCCAAATCTGCGAAAGACAATTCGTGCAGGGCTAAGCTGGTATGCACCCAATCAAAGCTGGCATTGGGAAAGGGCATATCTTGGGCAAAGGCCTCCACAAACTCCACCTGGGGAAGGCGTTTGCGGGCTGCCGCTAGAGCTTTGGGGGAAGCATCCAGGCCCACCACCTGCTGGCTCAGCTCCGCCAACAGTGGGGTTACTTCAGCTGGGCCACAGCAGAGATCCAACACCCGCTCCTGGGGATGAATCTGGATCCCTTGCATGGGCAATCTCCGCAACCGCTCGTATCCCCCCACCGCCAGAGCAGCCCCGCGACTGATGCTGCGGTAAAGCCAGGGAAAGCGGTAGCTCCAGTCGCGTAGGAAGGTGGCCACAGACAGGGATCCCTCAGAGTCTTTTTCAGCCTACCTGACCTACATCCATTGCAAACTGGTTTGAGACATATGTTTTTCTGGATTTTCTCGGGGTTGGCTTGGAACTCTCCTCTGCCAGCAGTCGTCTAAGAAGACGAGGCGTTTTAGGCTTTTTTCTGTCTACCCACTGCTGCTCTATGACTCAGTTTGAGCTGCCTCCCTCCCCTTCCGAGAAACCTGGCCGGCACAGCTTGGTTTGGTTGGTGGCTGCTGCAGGTCTGACGGTCTTGCTCTGGCAGCTCCCCTGGGGCAACTATATCCTCTACCCCTTTACGATTCTGGCCACCTGGTTTCATGAGATGGGCCACGGCTTGACGGCAGTGCTGTTGGGTGGGGAGTTTCATCGTCTGGAGATCTATCCCGACGGGTCGGGGTTGGCCTTTCACAGTGGGCACTTGTTTTTGGGGCCGGTGGGTCGAGCTTTGGTGGCCGCCGGTGGGCCAATGGGGCCCCCAATGGCCGGGGCGGTTTTTATCCTGGCTTCTCGTCGTCAAGGTACGGCCCAGTTGGGGTTGTTGGCTTTGGGATCCCTGCTGTTGCTGTCGGCGGTGCTCTGGGTGCGCTCTCTATTTGGCCTGTTGCTGATCCCGGCTATTGGGCTGGGGATCCTGGCGGTAGCTCGCTGGGCCTCCCCCTGGCTGCGGGGCTTCGCTGCACAATTTTTGGGGGTGCAGGCCTGTGTGAGCACCTACCACCAGCTTGACTACTTATTTACGGCCTCTGCTGTGATCAACGGGCAGGTGATCCACTCCGATTCCAGCCAGATTGCCCAAAACTTGTTCTTGCCCTACTGGTTTTGGGGAGGGGTGATGGCGGTATCTTCTTTGGTGCTGCTGATAACCAGCTTGCAACTGACGTTCCGAGACTAACCGGCGGGGGGCAAAGCCGCAATTTTGGCAGTGGTTCGTGTTATGTAAAAATCCGTCCTCCATCACTGCCCAGTCGAGAAAACCGCCGCTACAGTAATGGGCAAGAGGAGTGAGGAGTTGAGGAGTGGAGCATGTGGCGGGATGTTATTGGGCTGGCCCTGGCGGCGACCTTACTGTTGATCAGCAAAACCGCCGCAGACACGCTGGGCCAAAGCCAGGTGCAGACTTTCACCGAACCTGAGCCGATGCCCTACTCTGCACCGGTGGAATGAGGTACTTGAGTCTGCTGACGGAGGTCGTAGCAGCGTTGCCGTTTTGTGCAACACTCATTCTAGAGTCTTTAAGGGCTCCGTCCGAGTAGCGCGGTCGCAGCAGCGTTGCGGAGCAATAACAGTAGGCTTGGGATCCCTGATGCGCATAGCCCTGTTTACGGAGACGTTTCTGCCCAAGGTGGACGGCATTGTTACCCGCCTCTGCCACACGGTGCGTCACCTAACCGCTCGCGGCAACTCGGTGCTCATCGTCGCGCCCCGGGGAGCCCCGCGGCGGTTTGCACGGGCACGGGTCTACGGGATCCCGGGGATGCCGCTGCCTCTGTATCCAGAGTTGAAGCTGGCTGCCCCCGGCCCGGCCATCGGCAAGTTGCTCAGCCGTTTCCGACCGGATGTGATCCACGTGGTGAACCCGGCAGTTTTGGGATTGGGTGGCCTCTACTACAGCCAGACGATGGGGATCCCGCTGGTGGCCTCCTACCATACCCATCTGCCGAAGTATCTGCAGCATTATGGGCTGGGCTTTCTGGAGGGGGTTTTGTGGAATCTCCTGAAGCTGGGGCACAATTTGGCGCGGGTCAATCTTTGCACCTCGACGGCCATGATGCAGGAGCTGAGCGCCCACGGCATTGAGCGGGTGCAGCTGTGGCAGCGAGGAGTGGACACGGAGTTGTTTCATCCCCAGGCGGCCAGTCCAGAGATGCGGGCTCGGCTCACCGCAGGGCAACCGGAACGGCCTCTTTTGCTCTATGTGGGGCGGCTTTCGGCTGAGAAGGAAGTGGGGCGGATCCGGGTCTTGTTGGAGCAGATCCCCCAAGCCCGCTTGGCTATTGTGGGAGATGGGCCAGAGCGGGGATCCCTGGAGCAACATTTTGCCGGCTACGATGTGGTGTTTACGGGCTATCTGCAGGGGGAGTCTCTGGCAGCGGCCTTTGCTTCGGCGGATTTGTTCGTGTTCCCCTCCCGCACCGAGACCTTGGGGCTGGTTCTGTTGGAAGCCATGGCTGCCGGTTGTCCGGTGATCGCCCCCCGCTGCGGCGGCATTACCGATGTGGTGGACAGTGGGCGCAATGGCTTTCTGTTCGATCCCAATTCGGATAGCGACTTTGTCCAGGTTACCCAGCAACTCCTGAGCAGCGTCGGGCAGCGACAGCTCTTCCGACAGCAAGCCCGCCAAGAGGCAGAACGTTGGAGCTGGTCGGCAGCCACCCAACAGTTGGAAGGCTACTACCGGGCTGTTATTGCCGCCGATTAGCGGTGCGGAGCACAGAGTCCTCTACTGGGAAATACTCAGGGCAGAACTCCGTCCTGCTCTCGGGGTTCTCCATAGCACCAGTGCGAACGGCCAGCCTAGGCAGAGACCGGATGATCCCCTTCAATGGCCCGCACTTGCTCCACAAAGAATTCTTCTAGGGATTGCCGTTGCCAATGCAAGTCGGTGACCAGTGCCCCCGCTTGGTTCAAAAGGCTCAGCAACTCTGGTAGGGATCCACTCCATTCCCCCGACCAATGGGATCCCTGAATCGAGAAGTGCTCTAGGCGGTCGCGGAACTGTTCGACGGCGCCACCGTGCCCCTGTACCCGATAGCTTTTGCTCTCTCCCAGCAAGTCATCCAAAGTTCCCTGATGCACCAATTTGCCGCCGATGATCAGGCCGACTCGGTTGCAGATAACTTCCACATCCGCCAGGATATGGCTGTTGAAAAACACCGTTTTGCCCTGCTGCTTGAGGGACAGAATGATCTCGCGCATTTGATAGCGGCCCATGGGATCCAGTCCCGACATCGGCTCATCCAGAAACACCAGCTCTGGGTCGTTGATCAGCGCTTGGGCCATGCCAGTGCGCTGCAGCATGCCCTTGGAGTAGGTGCGCAGTTGTTTTTTGCGGGCCGTATCTATAGAAAGCCCCACCAGCTCCAGCAGTTGCGGGATCCGCTCCTTCAACAGGCTATTGGGCAGACCAAACACCTTGCCGGCAAACTGGAGAAACTCCCATGCCGTCAAGTAATCGTAAAAATAGGGGTTCTCCGGCAAATATCCCACCTGTTGCTTGATGGAGCGATCCCCCAGGGGTTTGCCCAGCAAAGTGCCGCTGCCGCGGGTGGGCTCCACAATGCCCAGTAGGCATTTGATGGTGGTGGTTTTCCCGGCCCCGTTGGGCCCCAGCAGCCCAAAGGTTTCTCCGCGGGCCACAGTCAGAGAAAAATCTTTGAGGGGGCTGACCACCTTGTTCAGCCAAAATCCTGTGCGATAGGTTTTGGTCAGGCCGGTGATGGCAATGACCGGCTCTGGTGCCGCGAACGCTTCTGCTGGGGAAGTGGGGGTCTCGCTCATGGACTCGCTCGTAGGTATGTTGGAGTTGAGGGAGAAAAAGGTGCCGCGAACACCGAGTTAAGGAGCACACAGTCCGCCAGGCGATAGGCTACCCAGCCTAACCTTTAGTTTACCCACAGGCTTTGTCCCAGCCTAGGCTTGCCGCAGCACTTCCGGTAGAGGAAAGGGGCCAGAGCAAACATACTCCGCGTAGGTATCCGCTTCATTCGCAACAGCGGTGCGGTTCCTTTGCCGTAGGCACAGCACTTTGCTCTGACCTCCCTTCAGTAGCATTCTCATCATCTGGGATGATTCTGGGATGATGATTTCCATCGCGTTGGCGGTGCGGAGCAAGAAAATTGAATCCAGAGGTTTTGTGGGATCCCAGCCGGTGGTGATCATCGGCAACAGCGTTGCAGAGCAATAAGAAAGGAGTGTTTCTTGCTGGATAAGGTGCTTAGGCAGTGGAAGGAGCGGCTGTTGGCTCCAGTGTTGCAAACCCCTCTCCAACAGGTGCATCCCCTAGCCATTACCCTGTCGGGGTTTGCTGTGGGCCTGGCCTCTGGCGTGGCGGCAGCTTATGGGGCCTACGGGTGGGGGCTGGGCCTGTGGTTGCTGAACCGGTTTATGGACGGGCTGGACGGCACGTTGGCTCGTCTGCAGGGGCGGCAGAGCGATCTGGGGGGCTACCTGGATATGCTGCTGGATGTGGTGGTCTACGCGGTCGTTCCCCTGGGGCTGGCCTTTCACCAGGGATCCCTGCTGGGCTATGCTTCTCTGGCTCTGATGCTGGCCAGCTTTTACATCAACCTTTGCTCCTGGATGTATTTGGCAGGGCTGTTGGAAAAACGGCGTTCGCGACAGCGTTGCGGGTCAATGAGGACAGATGGTTCCGGCGGGGCAGGATCCTTGGATGAACTGACCAGCTTAAGTATGCCGTCGGGGCTTATCGAGGGCAGCGAAACCATCTTTTTCTACGGCTTGTTTTTCCTTTTCCCGGAGTACATGGTGGGGTTGTTTGGGCTGATGGCAATTCTGGTGCTCTTCAGTGCTGTGCAGCGGTTGGTTTGGGCGCTGGGATCGCTTTCTGCTCCAAGGTGAGTTCGGAAGGAGTCTGTCCCTATGGCTCCGTCCGGCTGACGCGAATCGGGTTTCAAGACCTCCCCATCAAGCCCCACCGGGCAAGAGGATCCAAAATAAAAAAGCCATGGAGATCTGTTGCCATGACCTCCACCCTCAACCAACGCATTCGCCACTTCTACGATGCCTCCTCCGGCCTCTGGGAGCGGGTGTGGGGGGAGCACATGCACCATGGCTATTACGAGCCGGGCCAAACCGGTAAGGATCGCCGCCAAGCTCAGATTGACTTGATTGATAGGGTTATCCAGTGGGGCCAGATCGGGGATCCCTGCCCTCCCCAGCACATTCTTGATCTTGGCTGTGGCATTGGGGGGAGCAGTTTGGAATTAGCCCAGCGCTTCGGGGCACAGGTTACGGGCATTACCCTCAGCCCCGTCCAAGCCCAGCGGGCCGGGGAGCGCGCCCAAGAGGCCGGCCTGAGCAGCATGGTGCAATTTCAGGTGGCCGATGCTCTGGAGATGCCCTTTGCAGCCGACACCTTCGATTTGGTGTGGTCTTTGGAAAGCGGCGAGCACATGCCGGATAAGCAGCGGTTTCTGGCCGAATGCTGGCGGGTCTTGCAACCGGGCGGGCAGGTGATGGTGGTAACCTGGTGCCACCGCGAGGGATCCCTGAGCCAGCAGGATCAACAGCTTTTGCAGAAAATCTACGAGGTGTACTGCCTGCCCTATGTGATCAGCCTCTCCAGCTACGAGGCTCTGGCCCAACAGGTGGGCTTTGAGCAGGTGCGCAGCGCCGACTGGTCGGAGCGAGTGGCCCCTTTCTGGGATGAGGTGATCGCTTCTGCCCGCGACTGGCGCTGGATCTGGGCTTTGCTGCGCAGCGGTTGGGTTACCCTTCGGGCGGCACTGGGGCTGGGCCTGATGCGTCGGGCTTATGCCACCGGCTTGCTCCGCTTTGGCCTCTTGACTGGGTTCAAACCTGGGGATCAGCCAAGGTAGGGATCCCTTGCTCTCCTTTGGGAGGAGGGGCGCTTGGGGAAATGGGCTCAAAAGTTGGGCTGGGGCGGTGCTGTGCCGGTGAGTTCCAGATACTTTTGCTTCACCGCCTGAATATCCTGCCACATCAACCACTTGGGGCTGCCAGGGGTGCGGTCTGGGTTGCGCAGCAGATAGGCCGGGTGAAAAATGGGCATACACCAGCGTCCCTGCCACTGGATCCATTCCCCGCGGATCTTGGTGATCCCTCGCTTCTCGCCCAAAAGGGAGCGCACCGAGGTGGCCCCCGTGAGCAGAATAATCCAGGGATCCACCAGGCGAATCTGCTCCAACAGATAGGGACGGCAGGCGTCCATCTCCTCCTGGGTGGGCACGCGGTTGTTAGGGGGGCGGCACTTGACCACATTACAGATGTAGGTGTCCTGCTCGGGATCCAGCCCCACCGAAGCCAGGATTTTATCCAGCAATTGTCCCGACTTGCCCACAAAAGGCAGCCCCTGCAGGTCTTCGCTTTCCCCTGGCCCCTCTCCGATGATTAAAATCCTTGCCTTGGGGTTGCCCCGATGCACCACCACATGGGTACGGCTGGCTGCCAAGTCGCAGCGCTGGCATACCAAACAATGCTGCTTCAGTTGCTCCAAATCCCTGTAAGTGCCGGGGGGGATGGACACCTGGGCCGACAGGGGGATCTGATCCCACTGGGGGAGTGTCTCCTCCGCCGGGGCTGGCGGCTCGATGGGATCGTCAAACAGGCTGGGCTGAAGCTCCGGCGGTTTTTTCTTGGCAGCCATTGCAAGTCGAGGTTTCCTTGTGCAGCGATCTTCGATTGCTCCCCCGCCCTTGTCAAGCTCAAGGCCAACCTGCCGGCAGGGGAGCATGCCTCTAACCCCCAAAACCCTGAACTTTGCTGAATTTACTGAGCTTTAGGCGGTTTGGCAAAAGTCATTGAGAGGGATATAGTAGACCAAGTTTCCCCCTGATCCTTGAGTCCACCGCAACGGTTGCCGGGAAGTGAAGGGGGAAAGCGCTCGGGGGGTATTCCTCAGGGCTTTGCGGGATACCGCCTTCCTGCTCAGAGATAGGCAGGATGCGATCGCTTCTCTCCTGAACCATGTTCAGGAGAGTTCAGCGTGAATGTATCAGAACCTTTACTCCTTGTTAAACTGAGAAAACGAAAACTTGCGCCGGCCTTAGCTCGTCTCTACTCTCTGAGCCTGCCATGCTGGTTTTGTCCAAAGAACTGCCCAACCTGAACTACCGTCATACTCTACAGCGCTTCGACGAGGATTGGCGGGATCCCCTCTCTGCCCTGTTGGGCTGGGGGCGCGCTGCCGGTGCCGATTTGGTGGAGATTTTTCTAGAACGGGGCAATTCCATCAGTTGCCTGGCCGAAGATGACGCCATCACCAGCATCACCCCACGGCTCTCCACCGGGGCCGGCGTGCGGGTGTTTCGCGGCTTGGCCGACTGCTACGTCAGCACCAACGATCTGTCCTTTGCCGGTCTCAAGGCTGCTCTGGAGAAGGGCCTTTCGCTGATGGGCTTCACCCCTCCTGGCCCCACAGCGCTGGTTTCTGCCATCAACCTGGAGATGCTGCAGGACTACGGCGAGCGTCGCCGCAAAGATGGCTGGTTGAAGGAATGTAGCCCCATTGCGGAGATGGGGGAGATCCTGCTCAAAGCCAACGAGCAACTGGGTCGCCAAGCCCGCCATGTGCAGTCCCGCCGCACCACCTATTTCCGCGATTGGCAAGAGATTCTGGTGGCCTGCAGCGATGGCACCTTTGTGCGGGATGTGCGCCTCACCCAATCCGTGAGCTCTACGCTGCTCTGTGCCGATGGATCCCATCGCGCCTCTGTCAGTCAACGCTCCGGCGGTACGGGGGATCCCAACTTTTTGCGCCGTTGGGATCTGGAGGCCCACAGCCGGGAGCTGGCAGAAGCTGCCGGCCAGATGCTCTATGCCGACTACGTGGAATCCGGCACCTACCCGATTGTGATGTCCAACGCTTTTGGCGGCGTTATCTTCCACGAAGCCTGCGGCCACTTGTTGGAAACCACCCAGATTGAGCGCAAAACCACTCCCTTTGCCGACAAAAAAGGCCAGAAAATTGCCCACAAAAACCTCACCGCCTGGGACGAAGGTCTCTCTGAAGGGGCCTTTGGCAGCCTGGATGTGGACGACGAGGGCATGCCGGTCCAGCGCACTTTGCTAATTGAAAAGGGCATTTTGAAGAACTTCCTGGCCGACCGGGCCGGCTCAATGCGCACCGGCCACCCTCGCACCGGCAGCGGTCGCCGCCAAAACTACACCTTTGCCCCTGCCAGCCGTATGCGCAATACCTACATTGCCCCCGGAGATGCAGAATTGGACGATCTTTTTGCTTCTATCGACAAAGGCATCTATTGCAAGCGCATGGGGGGAGGGAGCGTCGGCCCAACCGGGCAATTTAACTTTGCCGTCGAAGAAGCTTATCTTATCCAAAACGGCAAAATTACCAAGCCCCTCAAGGGAGCCACCCTGATCGGAGAAGCCAAAGACATCTTGACCAAAATCTCCATGTGTTCCAAAGACCTCAGCTTGGCAGCTGGCTTCTGTGGCTCCGTCAGCGGCAGCATTTATGTGACGGTGGGGCAGCCCCACATCAAGGTGGATTCCATTACCGTTGGCGGTCGCTAATTCCAGGGATCCACCTCGACATGGCCTATGACAACGTCTGCAAATATCTGGCCGAGCGTTTCCCAGAGCAGTTTGTCCGCTGGCTCATGGGAGAAGTGGCTCGGCTCCGACTCTATCGGAGGTATCCTCACCTATCGGTGCAGCAGGTGGTCAAGGTGCTCCGCACCGCTAACGCGATTGACTTGCGCAAAACGGGGTCGGAGCGAGTTTTCCAGACCTGATACATTTACGCTGAACACTGCTGAGCATTACTGCTCAGCGGTGAAGCGATAGCATTCTGTCCGTTTCCGTTGTCACTACGCGACGCTGACGCGACCGCGTTAGCGGGACGGAGTCCAAACAGAAAGGCGGTATCGCGCAAAGCCCTGAGCATAACACCCAGAGCGCCTTGCCAATCTCGTGGTAGCCTGTGGTTGCACTTTGGGCATCTAAACACCTTTGCGCCACCCAACTTGGTGTGGATGTGCCCGCACTTGGTACAGGTTTTGCTGGTGTACGCTTCCGATACTTCCACGACGACCACGTTTTTCTTCTTGGCTTGAAACTTCAGGAACTGCTTGAACCGATAGTGCGCCCAGGTGAGCATCGCCCTTGCTGTCTTGCTACCAAACTTCCTCCCCGCCTTGGCAACCATCTTGGCTGACTCGAAAGTAGGGAGGAATATCAATCGGTAGTTATCCGTTAGGAACGCCGCTACCTTGCGATGGCACTCGTCCACCAAGTCCCTGATTCTCTCCCGCAGACGAAACGCCGCTTGCCGCATTCGCCTACGCTTGGGTCTCGGTGCTTTACTCAGCCTAGACTGCAGATCGTCTAGGTGGTAGCACAGCCGAGCGATCCTACCGAAGTCTCCCTTGGCGATATCTACGAAGCCCGCCCCATCAAACCCTGTAAAGAAACTTCTTACCCCAGGGTCAAGCGCAACAACCCCCTTTGCTAACGAACACTGCTCGTTCACGGGCTCAGGAAAGATGGCATACCATCTGTCTTTCACCCGCATTAGCTCAGTTCCACGTGCCCATTCTCTGGGCATCTCCTCGGATGCACGGAACGCCAAACCTCGGGTGAGTTTCGGATACCACGTCCCATTGCGAAAGTTGCCGGCGTTGAATTGCAGCGTATGCGACCTCTTTTCGTCTAGAGAGGCTGAGCCATGAGTTTGATGTTGTCCGCCTATGGGAATGTGATTTGAGGGCCGGAGCGGATCGGCAAGCCCTGCTACCGTTTCGGGTTCTAAGCCAGGTGGAAGATCCAGCAGAAACCTTGCGAGAGGTGGTCAGTGAGCTAGAGAGCTTGGCAGACCCCAGTGAGAGAAGGGAATTGGCAGCCGCAACAGCCGTCTTGGCAGGACTAGCATTGGATCGGGGTTTGATTGGCAGATCATGAGGTCTTTGGATAAGAGGGAATCGGTGATCTACCAAGAGTGGCGGGCAGAAGCTCTGCGAGAGGGGCTGGAAGAAGGGCGCAAAGAAGGACGCAGAGAAGGACTACAACTGGGCCTGCAACAAGGGCTACAACAAGGATTGCAACAAGGATTACAACAGGGATTGCAACACGGGGAAGCAACGCTGGTTTTGCGGCTGCTCAGGCGGAAGTTGGGATCCCTTGACCCGGCCCTTGAGAATAAGATTTGGGCTTTGTCAACGTCACAACTGGAGGCGCTGGGGGAAGCTCTGTTGGACTTCAACAGCTTGGAGGATTTAACTGCCTGGCTGGCCCGTCAGCTAGAAACCGCAGGAGCCCTGCTCTCTGCCCACAGGGCAAGGGTCGGGAGGAATGTGAGTAAAATGCAATAAGGCTATGACCCAAGTCCTGACCGTTTCTTGCAAGCTCAAGGTGTCCCAGTCGCAAGCCGCCACGTTGGACGAGACATTGGATGCTTTGTCGCTACGCGACGCTAACGCGAACGGCCAAGCCTTGAACTGGGTCAACCAAAACACACCCGAGAAAGTCGTCAACCCACTGAAACTCCAATCCCTGTGCTACTACGAAATCCGTGCCCGTTTCGGCTTGTCCAGTAATTTGGCAAGGACTACGTCCCGCTTACGCGACCAACAGATATGCAGACGGGTAGCGTCTGCTCGCAAGGTGGCACAACAGAAAAACCGCCCGGTCAAAGCGTTGTCGCTACGCGACGCTAACGCGAACAAGGGTGGCTTCGCTACCTACGACGCTCGTATCTTTTCGTTTCGCGAGAAAGACTGGACGGTGTCGCTCACCACGGTGGAGGGTCGAGAACGCTTTGAGCTGGCGATTGGTCATTACCAGAGAGAACAGTTGGCAGGCTCCAATCCCAAAAAGACCTCCGGTCCGCTGACGCGAACGGCCACTCTGGTCAAGCGCAAAGACGGTTCCTACTCCATCCAGATTTGCGTGGAAGCAAAGTTACCGGAACAGCAGAACACCGCTCAGGTGGTAGGCGTGGATTTGGGAAGGACGGATATTGCCCATACGTCAGAGGGGGGCAACTGGAATGGACAGCAGTTGAACAGAGTCCGAGACCACTACTCCCGGTTGAGGGCGGTACTCCAACGCAAAGCCAGTAAGGGCACACGCAGTTCGCGGCGCAGATGCAGAGAATTGTTGCAACGGCTGTCTGGCAAGGAGAGGCGCTTTCAGTCGCGTCAGCGTTGCGTAGCAAAAACGTGGCTCAATCATCGCATCTCTAAAGCTATTGTTTCTAGGGCAAAGGCCACAAATAGCGCTGTTGCTCTGGAAGACCTGACAGGGATACGGGAGCGTATCAACCAACAACCCCGCAGCAAAGCCGAGCGGCGCAGGGCCAACAGTTGGGCGTTCTACCAACTGAGGCAGTTTCTGGAATACAAGGCGAGGGTTGCAGGGGTTTCTCTGATCCTTGTTCCGCCTGCTTATACCTCGCAGACCTGTCACAAGTGTTTGCACATCCATCCCGACCCTGCGCAATCCTGTCGCGTCAGCGTTGCGTAGCAAAATCGCAGTGGGAAGCAGTTTAAGTGTGGGCACTGTGGATGGGAAGGGGATGCGGACTGGAATGGGGCCAACATGATTGCCAAACTTGGGGCTGCTGTAAACCAGCCTAGAGGTCAAGCCTACGGCTCGCTTCGCGAACGTGGTTGGCTTGCCAACTACAGGGCTACCGAAAGCCTGCACTGATACATTTACGCTGAACACTGCTGAACATCACTGTTCAACTATGCAGCGATAGCATTCTGTTTGTTTCCAAACAGAATGGCGGTATCCCGCAAAGCTTTGAGTAGAATACCCAAAGCGCAGTTTCCGTGTCGTCTTACTACCAATTTTCTGCTTTGCTTTGGCTACCATGTTGGCAGACTCGAAAGTAAACAGAAAGATCAACTGGTAGTAATCCGTACTGAACATATTATACATTATTTTCAGTATAGTTGAGCTTATTATTGACTAGAGTCATGCTCTTTCGCTTTAGCGGTGCGGAGCGCTCTGCGTCAGCATGAGTGCGGGTAGTTTACTAGAGGCGCTGGATGGCAATAGGAACTTGGGGAGTGGCAATGGTGCAGGTCGAGGTGTTGGCAGAACAGGCACAAAGCTGTGCCCGGCGGCTGGGGATCCCTCAGTTTGATCTCTACGGGGCTCAAGTGGATGAAACCAGCGTGCAGGTAGATCATGGGGAACCTCGCCAGGTCAAGGCTTCCCACCGCTGCAGCGTGACGGTGCGGGCCTGGAACGACCAGGGTCAGGTGGGGGTGACCTCCACCACCGATGTGGATGAGGCGGGGCTGGAACTGGCCCTGCAAACGGCCTTTGAAGCCAGCCGTTTTGGCCTGCGGGAACATGCCCCTCAATTCAGCCCAGAAGCCACTCTGCCCATTGCCCAGCCTTGTAACGACAAAGGGCCGTTGGCTTTGGCCGGCGACTTGTTGGAACAGTTGGTGGCTGCTGAAAAGGCACTGCTGGGATCCCATCCCGCCATTCAGGGGGTGCCCTACAACGGCCTAGCGCAGCGGCAAATCAACCGCTTCTACCTCAACAGCCACCAAGCCCTACGACAAGAGGAGCATACCCTCGCTTCGGTTTTTCTCTACAGCAAGGCAGAGCAAGAAGGTCGCAAACCCCGCAGCGCCGGAGCCATGCGAGTGGCTCGCAGCCTGGATGAGTTGGATATCCAGGGTTGTGTGCAGGAAGCTGCTGAGAAACTGATTAGCCATCTGGAGTACGAGCGGATCCCTTCTGGAAAATACACAGTGGTCTTTTCCGGAGAAGCCTTTTTGAGTTTGTTGAGCGCCTTCTCCAATGTGTTCAATGCTCAAAACATTTTGGACAACCAAAGCCTGTCCACCCCAGAATCCCTGGGCAAGACCATTGCCTCGCCTCTTCTATCGGTGTGTGACGATGCCCTACACCCGACCAATGTGGGAGCGATCAGCTTTGATGGCGAAGGCACCCCCACTCGCCGCGTCCCCCTCATCACCAATGGGGTCTTGACCCACTTTTTGCACAGCGCCGGTACGGCTAAGCGCCTAGGAGCCCAGCCCACCGGCCATGCCAACATCGGCGCCAAGGTCACAGTTGCCGCCCACTACTACCATGTATTTGCCGGGGCACCGCCGGAGAGCACCTATGACTTGGCTACGGCTGAAAATGTAGTTTGGATCGATGAGCTGCAAGCGCTTCATGCCGGCGTTAAGCCCCTACAGGGATCCTTCTCGCTGCCGTTTCAGGGGTGGTGGGTGCGCCAAGGAGAGCGCATCAGCATCGAAGCGGCCACAGTGGCCGGAGACTTCCTGGAGCTGTTGAAGTCGATTTTCTACGTCGAGCCCGAGCCGCAAGTCACACCCGGTGGGCTGTGTCCCCGCATTTGGGTTGCCGATCTCTCCATTACCGGGCAATAACCTCACTTCAAACTCATGCAACTGACCCGCATCGACCTCAACAGTTGGCTCATCCACACCCGGGAGCAAACCTTCCTATTGGATCCGTGGCTGGTGGATCCCCTGGTGTTTCTGGGGATCCCCTGGTTCATCCGCCTGGAGCACCGCCAACCACCCCCCTTTACGCCGGAGACCCTGCCCAAAATCGACGGGATCCTCCTCAGCCAAGCCCAGCCGGATCACTGCCACCCACCAACGTTGCAGCGCCTGGATAAGCGGATCCCCGTTTTGGCCTCGCCGGCTGCAGCCAGAGTAGTGAAGAGTCTAGGATTTGCAACGGTTCAGGCTCTGGATCCCTGGCAGTCCACTCAGTGGGGGGATCTGCGGGTCACAGCCATTCCCGGTGCGCTCCTGGGGCCTGTCCGTGAGCTGGGCTATCTGCTGGAAGAGGTGTCCTCCCAGACACGGCTTTACTACGAGCCTCATCTTTCCCAACCGGATATCCGGCTGCGATTGCAGCAGGAATTGTGCCCCATTCATACTCTGCTGATCCCGGTGGTGGGGCAGATCTTTCCCCTCTTGGGAGAGGTGATCATGGGGCCAGAGCGGGCCCTGGAGGTGGTGGCAGCCCTACGCCCCCAGCAGGTGATCCCTACGGCGATGGGAGAGGTGGACTACCACGGGTGGTTTGCCGCCCAGATCCGCCCCTTGGGCAGCCTGCAGGAGTTTCGAGAAAAGCTGGCAGCCTTGAATGCCGCCACGTCCCAATCTATCCAGTTGTGTTGCCCCGCCCCTGGGGAAACGGTGTCTCTTTCTGTCGTGGCCAAGACATGAGCCTTTCTTCCCCAGCCCCGCCTAGCGCCGATCTGGTGGCCATCTTGCGGGCAGATTACGCTCGCTTTCCCCGGGATCAGACCTATGCGATCTACGACCCGCAGGTTTACTTCCGGGATCCCCTCAACGAGTTTCGCGGCTTGGATCGCTATCGCCGCATGATCGAGGGGATAGGGCGTTGGATAGAGGATATCCGTCTCGATCTGCAGGATATTCGGCAAACCGGCAACCAGATCCGCACCGAGTGGATCCTGAGCGGTGCTTTGGCTTTGCCTTGGCGTCCCCGCCTGTGCATCCCCGGCTGGACAGAGATGCAGATCAATGAGACGGGGTTGATCGGATCCCATGTTGATTACTGGCGGTGCTCTCGCCGGCAAGTGTTGCTGCAAATGTTTCGGCCTGGGGAGCCCAAGGGATCCCGTTAATAGCTTCCATCCTTTGCTAGGATCACAAAGCTGACTTTTTAGCTCTCTGGAAAGTCGCCCCTGTTCTCAATCTGGAGAGATGGCCGAGTGGTCGAAGGCGCAGCACTGGAAATGCTGTGTGGGGCAACTCACCGTGGGTTCGAATCCCACTCTCTCCGCTGGAACTTGTTTGTGAGAGCAACTCACCGTGGGTAAGGCCATCCGGCCCGCTGGCGCGACCGAATCCCACTCTCTCCGTAATCCGATAACGTCCACTGAAGTCCAGAAAGCTCTTACCCAGCAAGGCTTCTGGGCTTTTTAGTGTCCACGATAGACCGGGGAAACCCACTGTAATCCAGGCTAAAGTGGGACACAATAGGGGATATAACAGACGGGGTGGGACATGGCCCTGTCAGAGATGGCCATTCGGAATGCCAAACTCAAGGACAAGCCGTACCAGTTGCCGAATAGAGAAGCAAGGCCATCCTGCCTGGCGAAGTTTTTGCCGAACCAGCTGACTATAGACTAACGGCCAACCGTAGGACGATGCCGACAAGAGCTACGGTGGCAGCTCCAATCAAGGCAAAAGCCAGGTTAACCACTTGGGCGCTAGCCTTTTGATAGGTGTCAATTCGTTCTAGGATCACCCGGTTTTCTATCCCCTGCTCGGCCCAACGTCTTTCCTGCTCGGCCCAGCGCTTTGCTTGATCGGCTGCCAGGGCTTCTAGCCGCTCGTTGGTTCTGGAGACATCCTGCCGGAGTCCTTCCACATCCTGTCGGATCTCTTCCACATCTTGCCGGATCTCTTCAATAACACTCAACACATCCCTGAGGGTGGGTTCACCGGCGGGCATCATAGAGCTGCAACCTCACTGAACAGCAAACGGTCTGAGCTCGCTAGATCAACTCGCTCACCGGGAAGCGATCCAGCATTTTTTGGGCTTGACGGGCATTTTCCCGTAACTCCGCCGGCAGATGGGGAACATAAGGGATCTGAGAAAGCAAATCCAGCGTGCGGCGGATCAGGCGCACCAGGTCTCCGGCATCTAGGTTGGTGCTGGCTTCCAGGGTCTCCCAAGGGATCCCTTGCGCCCAATGTTCGACGATCCCAGCCAAGCTGGGCTCAAACCCAATCGGCACATGAAACACCTGGTGTTGCCGTTGGCTGCGGAACAGCTGCCGCCGTAAACCCCGCAATCCGTGCAGCACATCCTCCACCAGCCCCGAGGTGCGCAGCCGGCTGTAGGTACCTGAACGGGGAGCCTCTGAGACCAAGGCAGCCACAACTCCGGCCAAATGATGGGGAGCACAGCCCTGACACTCACCCGAGAGCAGAGCCAGCGCCAGCCAGAGCTCGTTATCCCCCCGCAGCGCGGCCACCACCTCTCCGCTATCGGTAGGTTGATACTCTTGCAGACAGTTGAAATCCTGCAACACCCCCACCAAGGCCATAAATTGCTGCCAGCGCAGCTCCTGCACGGAATCGCTCTGCCGCTCCAGGTGCTCGAGGCGCTTGAGCAAGCGCTGTCGTTTTTCTCGCAAACCCAGCAATTTTTTCCCCACTTGGTGAGCGGGATTCTCTCGGATTTGAGCTTCTAGGGCACGGATTTTTTCCTCTTGGGCATGAATGTGGGGAAAGGCCAACAGCCGCAAGGTGGGATCCGGCTCAGCTTCCCGTTGTTTGAGCAAGTAGCGCAAAATGCGTCGTTCTTCCCGCCGTTGCGCCTGCATCTTCTCATAGCGGGCGATATCTTCGTCGGCAATGCCTCCCAAGAGACGGTCGATCTCCTCCAGCTCGGCGCGCGTGTGCAGGATCTCCTGTTGTTCGGGCAACTTTTGCAACGAGAGCAAATACTGGCCGAAGCTGCGGTTGATCAGATCCCGTGCTGCTTCCAAAGAGTGCTTTTGCAGCAGGTTCAGCACCATGCCATAGGTGGGGGTAAACTGGCTCACCAAGGGATCCGCTCCAGAGGTGGCCAGCCGCGCAGCTTCTTGGGCCCCCTCAAACGGGGATTGCACCGTCACCACATGGCCGATGATGTCCTTGCCCCGCCGTCCGGCTCGGCCCGACATTTGCATAAACTCAGAAGCGGTCAAGAGGCGGTGGCCGTTGTCGGTGCGCTTAGAAAGGGAGGAGATGACAGTTGTGCGGGCGGGCATGTTGATCCCGGCGGCCAAAGTCTCAGTGGCGAAGACCAGCTTCACTAGCCCCTGCTGAAACAGATGCTCCACCAGTCCCTTCCAGGCAGGCAACATGCCGGCATGGTGAGCGGCAATACCCCGGTAAAGGGCATCCAACTGATCTCGGCGGACAGCTTCGGGCGTTTCTCGACAAAAGCGGTCGATCTGCTCGGCCAACTGCTGCCGTTCTTCCTCGCTGGCTACCAAGTCCAGATCCCTTACGCTGGCCACGGCCATATCACAGCCTTTGCGACTGAAGATGAAATAGATGGCCGGCAGCATGTCCCGCTGGCGCAAGTTCTCCACCACCTGCACCATATCCGGCACTCCCCCATAGGGAGACTGACCTGACTTGGGGAGTTTGCTTTTCAGGCGGCGATTGCAAACCCACTGGCCGGACTCGGTTTGCTCCAGCAGGGGGAACAGCCCTTTGCGATTGGCAAAGTGAAATTGCAGCGGCACCGGGCGGTGGTTGGAGTCGATCAGATGGGTGGGGCCATGCACCTGGTTCATCCAATCGGTGAGCTGGTCGCTGTTGGCCAGGGTGGCAGAAAGGGCAATGAGCTGGATCGTGGGGGGGCAGTAGATGATTGCTTCTTCCCAGACGGTGCCCCGCTGCTGGTCGTTCATGTAATGGCATTCGTCCAGGATCACCGCCTGCACCTCTCGCAAGGGATCCCGACTCAGGGCCTCCGCCTCCTCCCAAGGTTCCATCCCATCGCCGGAGGCTCCTCTCTGAACGGCCAGAGAGAGCGGCGTGCCATAGAGCATGTTGCGGAAGATCTCGGTGGTCATCACCAAGATCGGCGCCTCCCGGTTGATGGAGATGTCGCCGGTGAGCAGGCCAACCTGTTCTGGGCCGAATTGCTGGCCAAAATCCCGGAACTTTTGGTTGGAGAGGGCCTTCAGGGGCGTTGTATAGAAAACCCGCTTGCCCTGGGATAGGGCCCGATAGATGGCATACTCTCCGATCAGGGTCTTGCCGGATCCCGTGGGAGCACAGACCACCACCGATTCCCCAGCAGCCAGAACCTGAATGGCTCGGATCTGAAAGTCGTCCAGCTCGAAGGGGAAAAGCTGCCGCAACTCGTCCAGCAAATCGGTTGCCGGGGAGAGAAGCGCACTCATGGGATCCAAATCAACATTGGGAAACCTGGAAACCCGCCCAATTCACTGCTTCCTGTGGGTTGTACCTTCTAGGATACAAGCTTTCTTGGGGCGTCGACTGCTCCCCTGCAAAAAGCGCCAGTTACTCTGCTTCTTTGGATCAAGAACAGCAGCTCAAGCAAGTGCTAAAATGGGGTGCCGTTGCCGGATGCTATCGTGCTGGTCGTCATCGACAACTACGACAGCTTTACCTACAACTTGGTGCAGTACCTGGGGGAGTTGGGAGCTCAGCTTCAGGTTTTTCGCAATGACCAGCTCTCCGTTGACGACCTGCGCCGAATGCAGCCGCAAGCTGTAGTTATCTCTCCTGGGCCAGGGCGGCCGGAAGATGCCGGGATCTCCCTGGAGCTGATTCGGGAGCTGGGGCCAGAGCTGCCGATTTTGGGGGTTTGTCTGGGGCACCAGTGCATTGGCCAGGTCTATGGTGGTCAGATCGTGCGCGCACCTGAGCTGATGCATGGCAAAACCTCGCTCATTTACCATCGAGGGGTGGGGGTGTTTGAGGGGTTGAGCCAGCCTTTCACGGCCACCCGCTACCACAGCTTGGTGATCGAGCCTTCTACGTGTCCTGACGAGCTGGAGGTGACGGCTCAAACAGGCGATGGGATCATCATGGGGGTACGCCACCGCCGCTATCCCCACGTTCAGGGCGTGCAGTTCCACCCGGAGAGCATCTTGACTGCAGAGGGCAAGCGCTTGTTGAGCAACTTCCTGCGCAGCGCCAAAGCCTCAACTGCTGCTCAGCCCAATGCTTCGCAAGTATCCCAGGAATCTGTTGCCGTTGTTACATCAGGGATCCCCACTCCATGAAGCGTCGCCAGCTTCTGCAAGCCAGCGCTGGGCTGCTGGGATCGATGGCCGTGAACCTGGCCAGAGGGCGCAAAGCGGGCGCTCAGACAGCGCCGGCACAAGGTTCGGAAACGCCAACAACCCCAGGGTCTATAGAGTTCACCCCCGGCTCCAGCTCGCAGGGGCTGCAACTGACTTGGCTGCACCACAGTTGTGTTTTGTTCGAGGGGGAGGGCCGACGGTTTCTGGTCAACCCGTTTCGGCCGGCGGGCTGTACGGCTGGCTATCCTGCCCCACGAGTTGCTGCCGATCTGGTGTTGCTCAGCAGCCGCTTGTTGGATGAAGGGGCTTTGGATGTGGTGCCCGGCAACCCCAAGGTGCTGTTTCAGCCGGGAGACTATCTGATTGACGGGATCCGGGTGCAAGGAGTACGCATGCCCCGTGGCCCTCGCTTTGGCGTAAACGTGGGTTGGCGCTGGCGCATGGCTGGGATCGACATTGTCCATTTGGGAGGGGCGCTGCAGCCAATTACGCGGGAGCAGTCCATCCTGCTTGCTCGTCCCGACCTGTTGCTGGTGCCAGTGGGGGGTGGGCCGAAAAATTACGATCCTGCCGGGGCCAAGGCGGCCATTGAAGCGCTGCAGCCGAAGTTGGTCATCCCAACGATGTATCGCACCGTCGCCGCCGCCGACTCCCAATGCGAGCTGCTGCCGCTGCAGGAGTTTTTGCGTCTCTTCCCCGCTGCTGCCCCGCAACCTGCCCTCAGCAACCCGTTGCTGCTCTCGGCCCAGGCTCTGCCCAGGCAGGGGCTCGCCATCCTTTTCTTTGAGGAATAGGGCTATGCGAGGTCAGGTCCTAAAAATCGCTGTCGGACTGGGATCCCTGCTAGTGGGGGGTCTGGGATTCTATGGATACTCCCTACCAGAAGATCCACAAGCCTTGGCCCAAGCCAACCCGCTGCGGCTGCAACTGGCTCTCTGGCTGGGGAAAGACGCCAACGCCGTCGATGAGCGGGGCAAGACAGCCCTGTTTTTCGTAGAAAGCGGCCTCAACGCCCGTCTTTTGCTGGCAGCGGGGGCGGATCCCAATCGACCGGACCATGGGGGAGCTAGCCCACTGCACCAAGCCGCTCGCCTGGGCAACCCTGAGGTTACGAAAGCCCTGCTCCAGGGAGGGGCGGAGGTGAACGCTCGCTTTGGTGCCGGTGGCCTTCCCCTACATTTTGCCGCTTGGTCCGGCAACCCCGAGGTCGTTCGGCTGCTGCTGGAACATGGCTCCGAGATCGACGAGCCGGATGGCTACGGCCTCACGCCCCTGCGCATCGCCCAGGATCTGCGCCGCTGGGAAGCTGCGATCCTTTTGTCCCGCTGGCCCCGCTCGGCATCCGCTGACGGGCATATGGATTGATTCCCCTTCTCTCACCACCCCAGCACCCAGGCAAAGATCAAAGGTGCCACAATGGTGGCATCCGACTCGATGACAAATTTGGGGGTGTCGATCCCCAATTTGCCCCAGGTGATCTTCTCATTGGGCACTGCCCCCGAGTAGGAACCGTAGCTGGTGGTGGAGTCGCTGATCTGGCAGAAATAGCCCCACAGGGGTACGCCCTGGCGACCCAGATCTTGATGGAGCATGGGCACCACACAAATGGGGAAATCCCCAGCAATGCCGCCGCCAATTTGAAAGAAGCCGATGGAGGATTCCGCCGAGGTGCGCAGGTACCAGTCCGCCAGGTGGATCATGTACTCGATCCCTGTGCGGACGGTATGCACATTGCGGATCTCACCCGTGATGCAGTGGGCGGCATACATGTTGCCGGTGGTGGAGTCCTCCCATCCCGGCACATAGATGGGCAAGTTGGCCTCCATAGCCGCGTAAACCCAAGAGTCCCGCGGATTGATCTGGTAGTAGGGCTCCAGCCGGCCGCTGCGCAGGATGCGGTAGATAAACTCGTGCGGGAAGTAGTGTTCCCCGGCCTGGTCGGCAGCCATCCACTCTTCCAAGAGGGCTTTTTCTAGGCGCCGCATCGCCTCCTCTTCGGGAATGCAGGTATCGGTTACCCGGTTCAGGTGCCGCTCCAGCAGCTCCTGCTCCTGCTGCGGGCTAAGATCGCGGTAGTGGGGCACGCGCTCGTAGAAGTCGTGGGCGATGAGGTTAAAGATGTCCTCTTCTAGGTTGGCGCCGGTGCAGGAGATGGCGTGCACCTTGTTCTGCCGGATCATTTCCGCTAGGGAAAGGCCCAGCTCCGCTGTGCTCATGGCGCCGGCCAGGGTCACCATCATTTTGCCGCCCTTTTCCAGGTGAGCACAGTAGCCCTTGGCCGCATCCACCAGCGCGGCGGCGTTGAAGTGGCGAAAGTGATGCTCGATAAATTGGCTGACAGGGCCGTTGGTCACGATTTTTCCGGTCACTCTGACCTGGTGAAGCACGGTTTTCTAGTCTATCAACTTTAGGGGCGCTGACAAGCTTTGCTTGGGGATACCTTTATCGGTATTGGCAACCATTCCCCTGCAGGTCGGCTGGAGCAGGTTGCGTTGCGAAGCCGGGATCCCATACCGGTTCTCACCCGGCCTTGGCTGAGACAAAGGGATCGCCTGCCCATGTCAGAATGGTGGCAAATCACCGCCCTATATCCGTTCACGCTATCTGTTCACGTTGGGTTCATGCCTCCTGTCAGCACCGTCGAGCCAGCTGAGCCAATTGTTGAAGCCCAATCTCCTGAGCTGGCTTCTCCTCCTGCCGAGCCATTGCCTGGCGCTGTGGACATGTCAGTGCCAACAACGACCGGGATCTCTATGGGATCCCTGCGGCGCTGGTGGGCGCGATGGAAGCAAAAACTGCGGTTGGAAACTCAGTTGCTCTTTGTGGCAACGCTGGTGGTCTCATTGGTGGTGAGCAGTTTTACCTTCTGGGCTGTCAGCACCGTGCAGCAGGATGCTCGCTTCAACGAAGCCCGCTTTGGCCGGGATCTGGGGCTGCTCTTGGCCGCCAATGTTGCCCCCCTGATTGCGGAAGATCGCATTGGCGAAGTGGCGCAACTGTCCCGCCAGTACTTTGAGAGCACCAGCAGCATCCGCTATTTGCTCTACGCCGATCCCGAAGGAAACATCTACTACGGGATCCCGTTCTCCAACCAAGAGGTGAAAACCTCCCTCAGCCTCACCCGTCGCATGCAACTGCCGGACAATCGCCCCCCTGCTGAGGGCCAACCGCTGGTGCGCACCCACCTCACTCCTGCCGGGCGGGTGACGGATATTTTCGTCGGCATCTACCATCAGGGCCGCTTTTTGGGCACCCTCGGCTTGGGCATCAATCCCAATCCCGCCCTGGTGCGCTCCACACAATTGGCGCGGGAGGTCTCGATTGGGGTGTTTTTGGCGGTGTGGGTCTTGGCCATCCTGGGAGCGGTGGTCAATGCCCTCACCATCACCTATCCCATCAAAGAGCTGGTCAAAGGTGTCCAGGAGATCACCAAAGGTAACTTCAAGCAGCGCATCGACCTGCCCTTCGGGGGCGAGCTGGCCCAACTCATCGACAGCTTTAACGAGATGGCGGAGCGGCTGCAAAGCTACGAAGAGCAAAACATCGAGGAACTGGCTGCCGCCAAAGCCAAGTTGGAGACCTTGGTCTTCTCCATCGTCGATGCCGCCATTTTGCTGGATGCCGAGTTGCGGGTGCTGCTGCTCAATCCTGCCGCCTCTCGTATGTTTGGCTGGGAAGGGGATCCCGTTTTGGGCAAACCCTTGCCGGAGCTGTTGCCGGAGGATCTGCGGCAGCAACTGGCCCGCCCCCTGATGCACATTGCCCGCGGGGATCAAGAGGCAGAGGAAGTTCGCGTCAACCTCACCGGCCCTACCAAGCGCGTCATTCGCATTCTGCTTTCACCGGTGTCGGATCCGCGTCGGCAAAATCTCAAGGGGATCGTGATGACGGTGCAGGACATCACCCGCGAGGCAGAGCTCAACGAAGCCAAGGCTCAATTCATCAGCAACATCAGCCACGAGCTGCGCACCCCCCTCTTCAGCATCAAGTCTTTTATCGAGACCCTCTACGAGTACGGCGAGCAGATGTCCCCCGCCGAGCGGCAGGATTATCTGGAAATTGCCAACCGCGAAACCGACCGCCTCACCCGCCTGGTCAACGATGTTTTGGATTTGTCTCGTCTGGAATCGGGCAAGCAGTACCACTTTGAAGGTGTCGACATCGCGGCAGTGATCGAGCAGACTTTGCGCACCCACCAACTGCAGGCCCGCGACAAAGGGATCCAGCTGCGCAAGTTCGTCGATCCGGATCTGCCGCTGGTCTGGGGCAACTACGATCTGCTGCTGCAGGTGATGACCAATCTCCTGGGCAATGCCCTCAAGTTCACTCCCTCAGGGGGCCTGGTGACGGTGCATGCCCACCTGGTGGTTCAGGCGGATGGATCCCTGCAGGCAGTGCGGGTGGCGGTGGCCGATACAGGCATTGGCATTGCCCCAGAAGATCAGGAGCGGATTTTCGACCGCTTTTTCCGTGTCGAGAACCGGGTCCACACCCTAGAGGGCACCGGCCTGGGGTTGGCCATCGTGCGCAACATCCTGGAGAAACATCGAACCCGCATCTGCCTGGAGAGCAAGCTAGAACAGGGATCCACCTTCTGGTTCGATCTGCACCTGTACACTGAAGAGGGACCGCTGGAGTTCGAGGTTCAGCCAGCCGAGACGGATCCCCCCAGTTGCGCTTGGCGGGAGCACTCCCATCAACGCTGAGGATATGAAGGGCATACCGGCCATTTTTTGGGGGTTGGGCCTCAGTTTCGCATTTTTGTGCCACACTGGTGACCTCTACCACCACCACAGGGGGGCTGGGCAACCCGCTGTTGGCCACCGGCGAAAACGTCACTTCTCTGCTGCTGGCGGTGGTGGCGGTGCTGGCCCCTTGGCTGGCAGTGCTGCTGATGGGTTTGCTGGTGTACTAGCTGGGCAAACGGGCGTTGAAACTGGGGTTCCGCAGCAGAAATGCCGCTCCCAAGTCTCAGGGATCCCCGCCGACGGCTGTTCTACACTGGAGAAGGTTTTAACTGGATGGTTTTGCCATGCCGCCTCGCTGGCCCCGGAAGCCCTCCCGTCGGGATCCCGAATTTCGCAAGCTGGATGATCGCTATACCTATGCCGCCCACCTGTCTGTTTTCCTCTGTAGCGGGTCTGGGCTGGTGTTTTTTCAGCAACTGTACCGCGCGGATTGGCCGTGGCTGGTGCCCCTGTTGGGCTGGTGGGCTTTGGGGCTAGGGATCCACAGCTTCTGGATCTTTTTTGTGGCCCGCTATCCCGTCGAGGCCGGCTTTGGGGAGCTCACTCCCGGCGCGCACGAAAACCCAACAGCCGCGGAGACGGATCCCTCCAGAGCCAGCTAGGACTTAGAGAGGGGATGATCCCCTTGCTCCTGTTCTCAGCCAGGGGAGGTAGAAGCTCCACCTGGTCGCCGCTGCCGCCGCAGCAGCAGGGGGGAGAGATCGCTCTCGTCGTAAATATCGCCCACCAGCTCCTCCAAAATGTCCTCCAGCGTGATCAGGCCGGTGGTGCCGCCGAACTCATCCACCACGATCCCCAGGTGTTGGCGAGAGCGCAGCATTTCCTTGAGCAACAAGCTGACCCGCTTGGTGTCCGGCACAAAAAAAGGCGGTGCCATCGCCTGGGTCACTTCGGCATTGCCTTTTTGATCGAGATAGCGCAAGGCTTGCTTGAGGTGGATAATGCCGACGATCTCGTCCTTGGATTCTCCCTGCACGGGGATGCGCGAGTAGCCCGTTTCCAAACAGAGCTTCACCACATCCTGCAGTGTTTTGTCGTGGGAGATGGTCTCCATTTTAACTCTGGGCTTGGCCACGTCCCGCGCCTGCAGCAAGTCCAAAGCCAAGGCCCCACGGAACAGCCGCCGTTTTTGCCAATCCAGCAGCCCCCGCTGCCCCAACACATCGATCAGCAGCTCCAAATCCTTGAGAGAAGCGGTGGCCGTCAGGGGGGAGAATTCCAATAGATTGAAGAGCCTGCTGACAACCCACTCAAAAGCGTCGCTAAAAGGGCGCAGCAGCACCGATAGGACATGAACAGGCCGCACCACCCAGCGGAACACCCCTAGCGGATGGCTCACCGCTAAAGACTTTGGGGCTACTTCTCCAAAGAGGAGCACCACAATTGTGGTGGGCACGGTGGCGGCCAAAGCTCCAATCTGGGTTCCCAACAGTTCAATGGAGAGGGTTGTGGCCAAAGCGGCAATGCCGATGTTGACAAAGTTGTTCACCAGCAACAGGGTGGTGATCAGCCGCGAGCGCTGTTGTTGGGCCAGTCGATACAAGCCCTGTGGATCCCCTTGTTCTTCGATCAGAGATTCCAGGCGCAGGTTGTCCATGGCCGTGATGGCCGTTTCGGCGCCAGAGCAAGCTCCTGAGAGAAGCAGCAGAAAGGCCAAGAGAAAGACATTAACCATAGCGCTCCGTTCGCGACGGCGGAACGGGATACAGGTAGCATTGGCTCATCGAGAGAAAAGCGGGTCGGCCTATTTCCATCATCAACGGGATCCCCTCCGGCACCTCAACACCTCGGTGGTTTTGCCAAAGTTCATCACTCAACCCATAGCTCGGCATCCGTGCCCCCTCATCAACTGCATCTTCAACGAAAATCTTCAATGAGAAATGAGAGAGGGATCAAGCTGTTCAAACCGGCCAGCTCCCTGAAAATCATGCGGAAATCTGACTTGTCCCGTTGATTTAGTCTTGATTGAGTCAAAGCTACTGATCTAAACGGGCCGGGCCAGATCGCTCCAAAAGCTGCCGGTACAACGTTACAATTTTGTCTTCCACCTCGGATTGGCTTAGGTGATCTGTGTCGATCAAGATGGCATCGGGGGCAGGCCGCAAGGGAGAGATGAGCCGTTCGCTGTCGCAGCGATCCCGCTGCTCGATTTGCGCTTTCAATTCTTCGAGAGGCACCATTTGCCCTTGGGCTTGGAGTTGGTGTTGCCGACGCTGCGCCCGCTCCCCAACAGAAGCGGTCAAGAAAACCTTCAGCTCTGCATCAGGAAAGACGTGGGTGCCGATATCCCGCCCCTCCAAGACAGCACCGCCATCCCGGCCAATGCTGCGTTGCCGCTTCACCAGCTCCTGGCGTACTCCCGGCACTGCCGCCACGTGAGAGACCCAGCGGGTCACTTCCGGAGAGCGAATGGCCTGGGTAATTTCTTCGCCATTGGCCCAGATGCGGGTCGGCTCTGTCGAAGAGGTGCCACTTTGCAGGGTGAGCTGGGTTTGGGCGGCCAGTTGGGTCAGTTGCTCGGCATCGTCCAAAGGGATCCCCCGTTGCAGTGCCAGCCAGGTGATGGCTCGATACATGGCCCCCGTGTCCAAGTACAAAAGCTGCAGCTGGGCGGCTACTGCCCGCGCCACGGTGGATTTTCCGGCTCCAGCCGGGCCGTCGATGGCAATCAGCGGGCGACGCGGGGGAGAGGTCGTGCCGGAAGAGGGCGGTGCCGCATGCTGGGCTCTCTCCGGCGAGGGATCCCCTTGCTCTGGGGAAAGGAGCAGGTTGTCGATCAGGCGAGTCTGCCCCACATAGGCAGCAATGGCCAGCAGGCCCTTGTCTTCCACCCGCGGCAGCGGCTGTAGCGTTTGGGGATCCACCAATTCCAGGTACTGCAGTTGCAGCTCTGGGGTATGCTCCAGCTCAGCACGGGCGGCGGCAAGGATCCCTTCTGCTGAGGGATCCCCGGCCTGCCAATGGTCATATCCCCGACGCAAGGCCCGGTACAGCCCGGCAGCCACCTGTCGTTCAGCAGCAGAAAGGTAGCGGTTGCGGGAGCTACAGGCGAGGCCATCGGCTTCTCGCACCGTGGGGCAGGGAACAATCGTGGTGGGTATTTGCAGATCCCGAACCAAACGCTGAATGATCGCCAGTTGCTGGGCGTCTTTTTGGCCGAAGTAGGCCCGCTGCGGCTGTACCAAGTTCAGCAGTTGCAGCACAATGGTGGCTACACCGCGAAAGTGTCCAGGTCGGTGGGGGGCGCAGAGGGTCTGCAGAAGGGATTCGGGGGGCATGACCCAGGTGCGGTCGCTTCCGGTTGCGGGGTCGGCTCCCATCTCTTGCGGGTCAGGCGCAAACACCACATCTACACCTGCTGCCTCGCACAAAGCTCGGTCCCCCTCTTCGTCGCGGGGATAGCGATCCCAGTCTTCGTTGGGGCCAAATTGCAGCGGATTGACGAAAATGCTGACCACCGTGTGGTCACACTCTTGCCGGCAGCGGCGGATTAGGCTGAGATGGCCCTCATGCAGGGATCCCATCGTGGGCACCAAGCCGATGGTGGATCCCCGCCAATTGGCTACCTGCTCCCGCAAAGCAGCAACTGTGCGCAGCCAGTGCATCGCCATGCCACCTCAATCTCTCTCTCCCCTATGGGTTTTCTCCAACCCCCCCAAAGGCTGCTCCTACAGGCCGATCTTATTGCTGCGTTGATATTGCCTGTAGGCTGCCACGAATAAGCCCGCCAAGGTGACCACCACCATGCCCAAGACGATCCCCAACAAAATCGGCTCGATCACAACACAGACCTCCCAGTTCAAACCTAGATCATGATAAGCCAAGCCCAAACCTATCCTCACCGTTCCTTGCCAAGGAAATCGAGGGGGGATCCCCTAATAAAATGCAGGGGATCCGCGAAGCCGTTGAGATGGCATACCCATAGCCCATGAGGTCAATTGTCTTGTCCGGGGATGGCGGAGACTTGAAGGAGCATGACTCTAGTCAATAATAAGCTCAACTATACTGAAAATAATGTATAATATGTTCAGTACGGATTACTACCAGTTGATCTTTCTGTTTACTTTCGAGTCTGCCAACATGGTAGCCAAAGCAAAGCAGAAAATTGGTAGTAAGACGACACGGAAACTGCGCTTTGGGTATTCTACTCAAAGCTTTGCGGGATACTGCCATTCTGTTTGGAAACAAACAGAATGCTATCGCTGCATAGTTGAACAGTGATGTTCAGCAGTGTTCAGCGTAAATGTATCAGTGCCTGTCCAAACTGGAAGAGCAACTGCGCCCTTTGGCAGACAAGGCCGTTCCCCTGCTGGTGGCGGACTCGCATCCAGTGCAGGTGTGGGCGGCAGTTTTGACCTGCCAACGCTTGGGGATCCCGCTGTTCCTGGGTAATCCCCACTGGGGAGAACGGGAATGGGGACAGGCTTTGGCGGATATGGGATCCGGCTGGTGGTGGCGACAGGGACGGCTGGAAGGGGATCCCGCCCCCTTGAATCCGCGCCTGCGAGAGTTGCGGGAAGTTTTGCCCAGCTCCCATTGGCCGTTGATCGGCATCCCCACGGGTGGCTCTGGCGGCCAAGTGAAATGGGCCCTGCACTCTTGGCTGACCCTCAGTGCCTCGGCCAAAGCCCACCAACAGCACTTTGCCGTTGGGCCTGTACACAGCTATTGCGTTCTGCCCCTGTACCACGTCAGCGGCTTGATGCAGGCAGTCCGATCCTGGCTGAGCGGTGGGCAGTGGGTTGTCTGGGATTGGAAACGGCAACAGCAGGCCGAGTCTTGGGATCCCCCTTTGCCGGGGAGCTTTCTATCGCTGGTGCCCACTCAGTTGCAACGGCTGTTGCTCAGCGCCCATCCGGGAGTTTTGGAGAGCCTGCGCCAATTTCGGGCCATTTTGGTCGGCGGTGGCCCCACCTGGCCCAGCCTGAGACAACAGGCCCGGCAACTTCACCTTCCCCTTGCCCTCACCTACGGTATGACCGAGACCGCCTCCCAGGTGTGTACGTTACTGCCAGAAGCCTTTTGGCAAGGGAGCGACAGTCTGGGTCGGCCTCTGCCCCACGCCACGCTCCAGATCCGCAGCGAAAAAGGGGATCCCCTGCCCAGCCATGCTGTGGGCTACATTCACATTCAGGCAGAGTCGCTGGCACTGGGCTACTACCCGCACCTAAGTGCTACGCACCGCTTACGCGAAGGGCAACAGCAAGGCTTTACCCCCGGCGATTTGGGCTATCTAGACCGACAGGGATCCCTCTATTGGTTAGGTCGAGCCGATGACCTAATCCTAACCGGCGGGGAAAAGGTGATGGCTGCAGAAGTGGAAGGGGAGATCCGAGCCAGCGGCTGGGTGGAAGATGTGTGCGTGTTGGGCCTACCGGATGCCGAATGGGGGCAGCAGGTGGTGGCGGTGGTCGTCCCCAAAACGGGGATCCCGGCAATCCCCAAAGAGCTGGAAATGCACCTGAAGCAACACCTGAGCCGCCAACTGAGTCCCTTCAAGCATCCGAAGCACTGGCTGTGGTGTACCGGGATCCCGCGCAACCCTCAGGGCAAAGTCAACCGCCAACAACTCCGGCAGTGGGCAGCTCAGACGTTGGGGATCCCAACGCAGGCAAGTTAGCGGGATCCCTCCCGAATGCCCAGACGGGCTAAATCTCGCTTGATTTCAAAGGCCAATTCTCGGTTGTGCGGCTCCGTGGCCAAAGCTTTTCTCAAGTAGGCTTCCGCCTGCTGATAGCGCCCCTCGTAGATCAAATGGTTGCCGAAGCGCTGGTAGGCCAACGCCAAGATGTGGATGGCCTCGCTGGAGTTGGGAAACCGTTTCAGCAGCGCCTCCGCCTGGGCCACCGCCGTGGGCAACTTCCGCTCCCGCCAGGCTGCCTTGACGCGGGCAATCCCCTCCTTGAGCCCTTCCGGATTGGGCTGCTCTGCCGATGAGGGGCCTATGCTGCGAATGACCACCCGCCTTTCGCCGGCAGCAGGAGAGCTGGGTGGAGATTGACGTTGTGCAGATTGACGTTGTGCATCGTAGCGCCGCCGCTGCTCAGGGTCGCTCAGCACTTGGTAGGCTTGGTGGATTTGTTGGAAACGCTCTCGGGATCCCTCCCCTGCCACATCAGGGTGAAACTGCCGCGCCAACCGTCGAAACGCCTGTTTAATCTCTTCAATGTCCGCTGCAGGAGATAGGTTCAGGATCGCGTAGTAATCCATAAACAGTGGCGAAGTCAAGGGAGCGGGAAAAGACTTGACCGAAAACCAGCTCTAGTCTATCGCTGCGGCCCCGGCTTGACTAAGGGATCCCACCAAGCGCTTGGTTCTCCCGCTTCCCTCAGCAGCAGGGATCCAGTGTTAGACTTTGCCCAAGTTGTTTGGAGCCTCCATTCCGGCCTATCGAGGATCCCTTCCTGTTGCCCAACTTCATTGCAACTTGGCTTTTTTATTTCTATCTGTTATGAGTGAAGCGCTTCATCAAGCTCTTGCCAATCGAGATCTAAAACAATTATTGGCCCATTTGCAGCGGGGGGAAGATGTGAATGCTGTCGATGCTCAGGGAATGACTTTGCTTCATAAAGCAACACTCCTTGGCGATTTGGAACTGTTGGATTTGCTCTTGGCCCATGGCGCTTCTCCCAATGCCTTGGATCCCACAGGTGCCACCCCTCTCCATTTGGCTGCTGACGTCGGCCAGGTCAAGCTGGTGGAGCGTCTTTTGAGGGCAGGCAGCGATATCGATCTCCCAGATAACCGTGGCTATACCCCTCTCCAGCGGGCTGCTTTAACCGATCAGGCGGAGGTAATCGGTCTGCTCATCCAGAAGGGAGCCAACACTGGTCGTGTTCTCCACTGGGCCACAGCCACCGGTCGAAAAAGCATTCTGGCCCGCCTACTATCCAAGGGAGCGCCGGTGGATGCCACTGACGAAACAGGCCGAACCCCTCTGCATGAAGCCGCCACCCGAGGGGATTTGGGCATCGCTCGCTTTCTGCTCTTGTACGGGGCCAATGCCAATGCGCGCAACCGATTCGGGGCGACACCGATGCACTGGGCTGCTTGGGAAGGACACATCGAAATCCTGGAGCTTTTGCTGGAAAATGGAGCCGAACTAAACCCTCGCAATGAAGATGGGCATACCCCCTTAGCCTATGCACAAAAACGCCAACACAGGCTGGCTGCTCAATGGTTACAAGATCGAGGAGCAACTCTTTAGCTTAGTATCAAGTTTGGCATAGAGAGTAAAACAAAAGTTAATGAAAATGCTGCTATTTCAAGTCATAGGGTATTTGGTCTTCCTCCCTTCTCATGAGATGGGGTTTGAGAGTGAGGGTAACCCCTACAGAAAAAAGGAGAGAGGCTGTTAGGCTTTCCTCCCTCCAGTCTCTTCGTCGCGGTTAGCGTTAACGCCAGCTAGATTCTAACTGATTCTTCCACCTGATTCAACTTTTTTCTAGAGTTTCTCTTGAGCCCAACATAAATTTTTGAACGACAAAACAAGACATGGGACAGACAGTTTGTCCCAAAAGGTTGGTCTTTTTCCTTAGCTTCTGACAAGTTTGCAAAGGAAACTAGAGCAGCAATCTTTGTATTCGGTCTTGTCTTCCGGTTCCCGAAGCCAGATTGCCCCCTTCCAAAGCGATAACCCTCAGCCGCTGTTGCTCCTTTACACTGCCACCTCCACAGATTGACATGAGCAAGCAAAAAATCTCTCTATCAACTGATTCTGACTCTCATTAGCACAGAACCTTGCTTAGCCTTGGAGAGGAGAAAAAGGGATCCCTGCTGACGCAGATGGCCAGCTCTGCCAGCACAGGATCCCTGCCACATCCAAGACAAGAGAGGAAGACTGATGGATATGACTCCACCACTCAACTGAGTAACAGTATAGCTTTATTGAGATTGAATCGCAATACCTAGCCAACGTAAGAGGAAATGTTCTTGACAAAACTGCTTCAAGTAGTCGTTTCAAGTTAGGGTGAGACGCTTGGGCTACTGAGGAGAGCCTTCTGATTCCCTGTATTCAAGGCTTTAGGTATGGGTGCAGTGTCCCAGTTTGAATCGAAATGGCCACAAGCAGAGTACCTGGGCTAAAGGGTAATTGGCCAAGATTTGCAGTTTCAGCCCTCTTGAGAGGATAGGTCGCGGAGTTGTGGGCACAGCACAGGTTCAAGGGGGGGTGAGGGGCTGATAGCAGTCGTGGTTCTTATTACCCTCTATTTCAACTGCTCGCGTAGCGGGCCGGAGGCCTTAGCAGGAAGCAACCGGTCGTTTGTTTCACCTTGACGGTGAGATAAATGACTACGCGTTGCGGAACAGTAGGCAATCTCACCGCCATTCAAATGCCGTGGCGGGCGAAAAATCAAACCTTGGCCCAATGGATCCCTAGCCACGATAGCTGAGTCGCCTGGCAGGAGATCGAACCTGACGGCGTTTTCTGCGCCAGCGTTTCCAGCGGGAGACCATCCAGTCGCTTAGGCTGTGGTTCACCGATCCCAGTTCCAACCCCATCCCAATCCAAAAGAGCATCTCGGCGTGAACTTGCAGCAATTGCCAGAGATCGCTGCCCCACACCCAGGGTTGCCACATCCACCAGCCCAACCGGGATCCCAGCCAAGCCCCCAGCAGGCCAGCTCCTCCTGCCCATAGGCTCAAGTACAGTACCCGCACGGCGGTGCCCACAATCGGCCCATGAGACCAAAAGGAGCGATGCCGCATCCACTTGCGGTAGGGCAGCCAAATCCAGCGCAAGAACAGCCAGCGTTGATACTGTCGGGAACAGGTGTCCAGATCTCCAGAAAACATCAGGCCGCTGAACAGATAGGCGGATCCCACAGCCAGGGCAACTGTGGTGCTGTTCCCCAACACACCGGCGGCTAGGGTGATGCCGGGGGCCGTCCAGAGGGTAATGCGATCGTGGGTGGATCCCAGCGGCATAAAGCCAGAGCAACAGTACACGACTGCGGCTCAGTCTACCCGCAAGCAAAGGAGAAAGCCTGCTCCAGCCCTGGGATCGCTCCGCCGGATCTTGAAAAACCTAAGCCTGCTGCTCCCCAGGGATCCCTCGATTCAGGCGATCCAACACCTGCAACTGTCGGTAGAGCATTTCAACCCGTGGCAGATGGATCCCAGCTTGTCGAGCGTACTGCAGTGGGTTGCCGAAGATCACCTGCAGTTCCAGAGGACGTTTGCGCTCATAGTCGATTTTCATGCTGGTGCGGTAGGGGGCCATTTTCTCGGTATTGGTGAGCATTTCTTGGATCAGGGAGTCGGGAAGCAGGCGATCACAAGCTGCAGCTCCCTGTATCACCTCCTGCATCAGCGTTTCCGCCAAAGCACGGGCCTCAGGGTCTCGAATCATTTGCTGAGTATCGGCATTGAACACCACCGAGAGGCCGTTGAAGGGAATATTCCAGACCAGTTTCTGCCAGCGGGCCAACATCAAATCTGGTGAGAGCGAAGTCGGGATCCCTGCCCGTTGAAAATCGGCTTGAACTTGTTGAAGGCGGGGCGTGATCCCTTGGGGGGCATAGCCAGGGCCGTATTCTGCCAGCAGCACCGAACCGTAATCCAGATGGTGAATGTGGCCGGGGCCAACCTTATTGGAGCTGATGAAGCAGAGGCCCCCCATGACCCGCTCTGGGCCAACGCAATCGGCAATCTCGGGTTCCACCCCCAGCCCGTTTTGCAACAAGATCACCACGCCATTCTCGGCCAACACAGGCGGGATCAAGTGCGGCAGAAGCGCATTTTGGGTGGCTTTCAAAGCCACGATCACCCCTTCGCAAGCGGGCATGTCCTCCACGGCTGCGTAGGCATTCACCTGGGGCAAATGAAAATCCCCCCAGCAGGACTGCACCCACAGGCCGTTTTGGCAAACATGCTCATAGTCGCTGTGCAGCAGAAAATGCACCGCAAAGCCCGCCTGTTGCAATTTCGCCCCATAAAATCCTCCCAAAGCACCCGTACCCAAAACAGCGTAACGGCGAGTTTCCGGCAACCGAGGCATGGCGGCAAGTTTCAGCAGGTCATCCCCAAAATACCGCACCCCAGCGCCGGCTCAGGACTTGATCTTTGCCGTTTTGTCTATCAACAGCACCCGCTCTTCCGCATCGGTTTCCCGCAGATGGACTCTCACCGTTTGCTCCGGTTCTGTAGAAAGCTGACAACCGCAGTAATCGGGCTGGATGGGAAACTGTCGGTGACCCCGGTCGATCAACACCGCCAATCGCACCCGTTCCGGTCGCCCAAAGTGGTTTAGGGCCTCCAAAGCTGCTCGCACGGTGCGACCGCGAAAGATCACATCATCCACCAGCACCACTTCTTGGCCGGTCAGGTCACGCGGCATTTCGCTGCGATCGGGGGTGCGCAACCCGCCGGCGCTCAAATCGTCGCGGAAAAAAGTGATGTCCAGCTCCCCCACTTGGGGCGGGATCCCCAGCAGAGTGGCAATCCGATCCCGCAGGCGGTAGGCCAGGGGAACTCCCCGGGTGCGAATGCCGATCAACGTCAACTTTTGGAGGTGGGGATGATCCCTGCCGATCGCCTCTGCCAGACCCTCGATCAGCCCGGCCAACTGCTCCGCATCGAAGACCTCGATCTCGGACATGGATCCCTGTCGCCCCCTCGCCAATCGCGGATCTGGTCTGTAGAAGACTTTAGTAGAAGACTTTAGGATAGCCCAACCTGCCGGCGGGATCCCTATCCGGTAAGATAAAACCAGAAGCAATTCCCAAGCCATGGAGGTTTCCTTGAGGGAGGGATCCACGATGTCTGTTGCTTGGCTGGCTTCGGTTCTGGCGAGGCGGTCTTGGCTGAGCCGTTTCCTGCGGGGGATGGTGCTTTGCGGGCTGATACTCTGCCTGGGGGTTACTCCGCTGGGATCCCCGGCCCAGGCAGAGGACTACACCAAACGAGATCTGCAGGGGGTGAGCTTTGCAGGGCAAGACCTGAGCGGCTGGAAGTTTCTCAAGGCCAACCTGCGCCAAAGCGATCTCAGCCACGTGAAGGCGGCAGGGGCAAACCTATTCGGGGCCAATCTCAGCAAAGCCAACTTGCGCGGGGCCGACCTGCGGGGGGCCACTTTGGACATGGCCAACTTACAGGGTGCGGATCTGCGAGAAGCGCAACTGCAGGACAGCATGATGTGGCTGGCCCGAGTCGAAGGGATCCAAATTGATGGGGCCGATTTCACCAATGCGTTGATACGGCAAGACGCCCTCTCCATCCTTTGCGAACGGGCCACCGGCGTTAACCCTGTAACCGGTCGGGCCACCCGCGACACCCTCGAATGTAACTAGCCCTCACCCCCTCTCCTCTGGGAGAGGGGAGATCTGGAATCTAGGGCTCAGGAGCTGGGAGCGGCTGCCTCAGAACGGGTGGGCTTGCGTTGAAACTGGCTGAGCAGCGAATTCCAGGCCAAGCGGGCCATCGACAACAGCCAATTCCCCTCCAACTCCCTAAACAAGTCCATGTTCAGCTTGAAGGCATAATTGGCCTCTGCCACAATGCGGTCGATGGTGGCTTGATCCAGCCCCAATGCATCCATCTGGGCACGGTAGCGCTGCTTGAACTTGCCCTCGTGGGGGATCTGCTCGAAATCGTAAAAAGCTGTTCCTTCCCCTGGCGGCAAGCCCATGGCCCGGCGGGCGATGTTTTTGAGGATTTGGCCACCCGACAAGTCACCGATGTAGCGGGTATAGGCGTGGGCGATCAGGAGAAGTGGATCTTTTTCCACCACTTCTCGGATGCGGTTGACATAGACCTGGCAGGCAGGGGAGGGCTTGACCACAGCGCGCCAATTGGGGCCGATAAAATAATTCAAGTCCTTCTCCAGGCTGGTCTTGCGCCACAGCTCCGGGTAGTAGAACCGGCCCACCAGCGGGTGCTCTCGCAGTTGGGCAAAGCCCTCTTCCAGAGCACTGTAGACAAAGTAGAAATTGCCCACGTAGCGGCTGTAGGCCCGTTTATCCACCACTCCCTTCAGGAAACACTTGATAAACACCATGTTCTCGGCCATGGTGTGGGACTGCTTGGTGCCCTCTCGCAACTGGGCCGACAAGCTGTGGTCCCGGTTATACAGATCACTTTTTTTATTCTGATTGTTCTGACTTTGACTCACAAAACCCTCCTCGCCAACAAACTGTGCTTCATTAGATCACCCGCAGATCACCCGCAAGCCATCCCGAGGTTCCCCCAGCCTGAGAAGCTTTGTAAACCCATTCCCGATCCTTTCTCATGATTGATGGCTCCGCGTCTTGCCCCCTAGCCTGCATCAACAGCGTGCATCTCAAAAGCGACAAAGACCGGCGCCGCGTCCACCCTGGCGACCGGCTGAGCCTGTCAGAACCACCCCTCCGATCCCCAAGGTTGACCGGAAATCCGAGCTGGAGCAGCGGATGATCCGCAAAAACGGTTAAAGATTAGAATAATCTGCTTGAGTGTGAATGGATGTGAACAATCCTTAAGGCATGGCGGAAACCGCCCCTGCCCCGGCAGCCAAAAGGGGATCCCCAGCGGTTTTGCCGAGATTTTCCAGGTGCGCCCTCAAGGGATCCGGACAGCCCCTCGACCTTTGTAACGTTCGTTGACGATCGTTGGCGGGGTTTCTATAATGGAAGGCCTGACTGCAGCGCGACCCCTCCCGAGCAACGCATGACACAATTAGCAGTGCAATCCCCTGTCGCTCCTACCTTTCCTGACCTGGTGGAGATTCAGCGGGAGAGTTTCTTGTGGTTTTTGCGAGAAGGGTTTGAAGAGGAGCTTCTCAGCTTTTCCCCCATCATCGATTACACCGGTAAGCTGGAGCTGCACTTCCTGCCTGAATATCGCCCTGGGGATCCCTCCAAAGGGTACAAGATCAACCGCCCCCGCTACGACCCCGAGGAGGCCAAGCGGCGGGATGCCACCTATCAAGCGCAGATCCGGGTGCCCACTCGCCTGATCAACAAAGAGACCGGCGAGATTAAAGACATGGACGTCTTCATCGGCGAACTGCCCTTGATGACGGATCGGGGCACCTTCATCATCAACGGCGCCGAGCGGGTGATCGTCAACCAAATTGTGCGCAGCCCCGGCGTCTATTACAAATCGGAGCTGGACAAAAACGGGCGTCGCACCTACAGCGCCAGCCTCATCCCCAACCGCGGTGCCTGGCTGAAGTTCGAGACCGACAAAAACGGCCTGGTGTGGGTGCGCATCGACAAAACCCGCAAGCTCTCGGCGGCAGTTCTGCTGAAAGCCTTGGGCCTGAGCGACTCCGAGATTTACGACAACCTGCGCCACCCCGAATTCTTCCAGAAAACCATGGAGAAAGAGGGGCCCTACACCGAAGAAGAAGCCCTAATGGAGCTGTACCGCAAGTTGCGGCCCGGGGAACCCCCCACCGTATCGGGTGGCCAGCAGTTGCTGGAATCCCGCTTCTTCGACCCCAAACGCTACGATTTGGGCCGGGTAGGGCGCTACAAGCTGAACAAAAAGTTAAATTTGAACGTAGCCGAAAGTGTGCGGGTGCTTACCGTCACCGACATTTTGGCCGTCATCGACTACCTGATCAATTTGGAGTACGACATCGGCCATGTGGACGACATCGACCACCTGGGCAACCGCCGCGTGCGCTCCGTGGGCGAGCTGCTGCAAAACCAGGTGCGGGTGGGCCTGAATCGCCTGGAGCGGATCATCCGAGAACGGATGACAGTCTCCGAGTCGGAAAACCTCACCCCGGCCTCTTTGGTCAACCCCAAACCCTTGGTGGCGGCCATTAAGGAGTTCTTCGGCTCCAGCCAGCTCTCCCAGTTCATGGATCAGACCAATCCTCTGGCGGAGCTGACCCACAAGCGCCGGTTATCTGCCCTGGGCCCCGGCGGCCTAAGTCGGGAACGGGCCGGCTTTGCGGTGCGGGATATCCACCCCAGCCACTACGGCCGCATCTGCCCCATCGAAACTCCAGAAGGCCCCAACGCCGGGTTGATTGGATCCCTGGCCACCCACGCCCGCGTCAACCAGTACGGCTTTATCGAAAGCCCCTATTACCGGGTCGAGAACGGCGTGGTGCGCAAAGATCTGGGCATGGTCTACCTCACCGCTGACGAAGAGGACGAGTACCGCGTGGCCCCGGGGGATGTGCCGGTGGATGCCGAGGGCCGCATCACTGCCGACTTGGTGCCGGTGCGCTACCGCCAAGAGTTCACCACCGCCCACCCCACAGAAGTGCACTACGTCCAAGTGGCGCCGGTGCAGGTCATCTCGGTGGCCACCTCCTTGATCCCCTTCCTGGAGCACGATGACGCCAACCGTGCCTTGATGGGAGCAAACATGCAGCGGCAGGCGGTGCCCCTGCTCAAGCCGGATCGGCCCTATGTGGGCACTGGCCTGGAAGCCCAGGCGGCACGCGACTCCGGTATGGTGGTGGTGTCGCGCACCAATGGCGTGGTGACCTATGTTTCCGCCGACGAAATCGTGGTGCGGCCAGACGACGGCGGGGATCCAATTGTCTATCGCCTGCAGAAATACCAGCGCTCCAACCAAGACACCTGCCTCAACCAGCGTCCCCTTGTCTATACGGGGGATCGGGTGGTGGCTGGCCAGGTGCTGGCGGATGGCCCGGCGACCGAAGGGGGCGAGTTGGCTTTGGGCCAAAACGTGTTGGTGGCCTACATGCCCTGGGAGGGCTACAACTACGAAGATGCCATCTTGATCAGCGAGCGGCTGGTCTACGACGATGTCTTCACCTCGGTACACATCGAGAAGCATGAGATCGAGGCCCGGCAAACCAAACTGGGCCCTGAGGAGATTACCCGCGAGATCCCCAACGTGGGGGAAGATGCCCTGCGCGACCTGGATGAGAACGGCATTGTGCGGATTGGGGCTTGGGTGGAGGCCGGCGACATTTTGGTGGGCAAAGTCACCCCCAAAGGGGAGTCGGATCAGCCCCCAGAAGAGCGGCTATTGCGGGCCATTTTCGGGGAAAAGGCTCGGGATGTGCGGGACAACTCCCTGCGGGTGCCCAACGGCGAGCGCGGTCGGGTGGTGGATGTGCGCATCTTTACCCGCGAACAGGGAGATGAGCTGCCTCCGGGCGCCAACATGGTGGTGCGGGTCTACATCGCCCTCAAGCGCAAAATCCAGGTGGGGGACAAGATCGCGGGCCGTCACGGCAACAAGGGTATCATCTCCCGCATCTTGCCGATTGAGGACATGCCCTACCTGGCGGACGGCACACCGGTGGATGTGGTGCTCAACCCCTTGGGGGTGCCTTCCCGGATGAACGTGGGCCAAGTGTACGAGTGCCTGCTGGGCTGGGCAGCAGAACATCTGGGGGTGCGCTTCAAGCTGATGCCCTTCGACGAGATGCACGGTTTGGAAGCCTCCCGTCTGACGGTGGAGGCCAAGCTGAGGGAAGCCCGAGAGAAGACCGGCAAGGACTGGATCTTCAACCCGGAAGGCAAGTACTGCGGCAAAATCCAGGTGTTTGACGGTCGCACCGGAGAACCCTTTGACCAGCCTGTTACGGTGGGCCGCGCCTACATGTTGAAGCTGGTGCATCTGGTGGACGACAAGATCCATGCCCGCTCCACCGGCCCCTATTCTTTGGTGACCCAGCAACCGCTGGGGGGCAAGGCGCAGCAGGGCGGCCAGCGCTTTGGGGAGATGGAGGTGTGGGCTTTGGAGGCGTTTGGGGCAGCCTACATCCTGCAGGAGCTGCTCACCGTCAAGTCCGACGACATGGTGGGGCGCAACGAGGCTCTCAACGCCATTGTCAAGGGCAAGCCGATCCCTCGACCCGGCACGCCGGAGTCCTTCAAGGTGCTGGTACGGGAGTTGCAGTCCCTCTGCCTAGATGTGTCTGTACACAAGGTGGAGGTGGACAGCGAAGGGCAAACCCACGATGTGGAAGTGGATCTGATGGCCGATACTTCCAACCGTCACACTCCCTCTCGACCCACCTATGAATCGGTTACGGCTGAGGATCTCTCGCCATCACCCGCCTTTACCAGAGTGCTCCGCACCGCTGACGCGAATGCCAGCCGCAGCCTTGAGGAAGATGAGGACGAGGAGGAGGAAGAGGACTTTTGAGGGTTGAGAGCGCTCCCCACCCCTGACGCGAACGCGACGGGGATCCCCTTCAACCCACGAAGGAGGGTGGGGCTTCCCTCTCCTTTGGGTTCAGCAAGCCAGGAGGAAAACGGCGATGGCCAAAACAGAGCAACGCTTTGACTATGTCAAAATCGGCTTGGCTTCTCCAGAACGGATCATGGAGTGGGGCCAGCGCACCCTGCCCAATGGTCAAGTGGTGGGGGAAGTCACCAAGCCCGAGACCATCAATTACCGCACCCTCAAGCCGGAGATGGATGGTCTTTTCTGTGAGCGCATCTTTGGGCCGGCCAAAGACTGGGAATGCCACTGCGGTAAGTACAAGCGGGTACGGCATCGGGGGATCGTCTGCGAGCGCTGTGGGGTGGAGGTAACCGAGTCGCGGGTGCGCCGCCACCGCATGGGCTACATCAAGTTAGCCGCTCCGGTCACCCACGTTTGGTATTTGAAAGGGATCCCCAGCCACATTGCCACGCTGTTGGACATGCCGCTGCGGGATGTGGAGCAGGTGGTATACTTCAACGCCTACGTAGTGGTGGATCCGGGCAATGCCCAGAATCTCTCCTACAAACAACTGCTGACGGAGGATCAATTCCTCGAGATCGAAGATCAGATGTACGAGGAGGGATCCGAACTGCAACTGCCGGAGAACTGGGCGATGATCGGGGCGGAGGCCATCGAGCGCCTGCTCAAGGATATCGACCTGGAAAAAGAGGCGGAGCAACTGCGGGAGGAGATCACCACTGCTCGCGGCCAAAAGCGGGCACGCCTGATCAAGCGGCTGCGGGTGATCGACAACTTCATCGCCACCGGATCCCGTCCGGAGTGGATGGTGTTGCGGGTGCTGCCGGTGATCCCGCCGGATTTGCGTCCCATGGTGCAGTTGGATGGGGGCCGCTTTGCCACCAGCGACCTCAACGATCTCTACCGTCGTGTGATCAACCGCAACAACCGTCTGGCCCGGCTGCAGGAGATCATGGCGCCGGAGATCATTGTGCGCAACGAAAAGCGCATGCTCCAGGAGGCGGTGGACGCGCTGATCGACAACGGTCGGCGGGGGCGCGTAGTGGCGGGGGCCAACAACCGTCCCCTCAAGTCCCTCTCCGACATCATCGAGGGCAAACAGGGGCGCTTCCGGCAAAACCTGTTGGGCAAACGGGTGGACTACTCCGGGCGTTCGGTGATCGTGGTGGGGCCCAGCCTGCGCATGCACCAGTGTGGCCTGCCCAAAGAGATGGCCATCGAGCTGTTCCAGCCCTTTGTCATCCACAAATTGATCAAGCGGGGCATTGTCAACAACATCAAGGCTGCCAAAAAGCTGATCCAGAGCAATGACCCACAGATTTGGGATGTGCTGGAAGAGGTGATCGACGGCCACCCTGTCTTGCTCAACCGCGCTCCCACGCTGCACCGCCTCGGGATCCAAGCCTTTGAACCGATCCTGGTGGAGGGAAGGGCGATTCAACTTCACCCTCTGGTTTGCCCCGCCTTCAATGCTGACTTCGACGGCGACCAGATGGCGGTGCATGTGCCCCTGTCGTTGGAAGCCCAGGCGGAAGCTCGCCTGCTGATGCTGGCCACCAACAACATCCTCTCCCCGGCCACCGGCGCTCCCATCATCACCCCCAGCCAAGATATGGTGTTGGGGTGCTACTACCTGACGGCGGACAACCCCCACGCGCCAGATATTGGCGATCGCTTCTTCGCCAGCTTGGAAGATGCTCTCATCGCCTACGACCGCGGCGCCATCGGCCTGCACAGCAAGGTCTGGGTGCGCTACCACGGCCCGATGGAGTTGGGCAAGGGCGAAAAAGAGTCCGAGCCGCAAATCATCGAAGAACCGGGCGGCATCCGCCTCAAGATCACCAACTACCGCCGTATCCGCGAAGATCAAAACGGCAACGTGATCAGCCAGTACATTCGCACCACGCCGGGCCGGATCATTTTTAACAAGACCGTGCAGGATATTTTGTCTGCGTAGTTACCCTCTGCCGTAGGACGGCTCTTCTCTCCCCTTCTCTCTAGCGAGGCATCATGAGCGAAAAAGGACGATTTTCCGCTGGCCTGGCGCGGCAGGCTGCCGACGGCAACAAAGCCGACGCCCCTTTGCCCCCTGTGCCCTTTCGCAACTATCAAATTGGCAAAAAAGAGCTGCGTAACCTGATTGCCTGGTCTTTTGCCCGCTACGGCACAGCCCGCACCGCTCAGATGGCGGATGCTCTGAAGACCCTGGGCTTCAAATACGCCACCCAGGCAGCCGTCTCCATCAGCGTTGAAGACCTGCGCGTTCCCCCCAGCAAGCGGCAGTTGTTGGCACAAGCGGAAGCCGAGATCGAGGCGGCCACCGAGCGCTACACCCGCGGGGAAATCACAGAGGTGGAGCGCTACCAAAAGGTGATCGACACCTGGAACCAGATCAACGACCAGATCAAAGAGGAGATGCTCAACAACTTCCGGCAGAACGATCCCCTCAACTCCGTTTACATGATGGCCAACTCGGGGGCGAGGGGGAATGTCTCCCAGGTACGGCAGTTGGTGGGCATGCGCGGCCTGATGGCCAACCCCCAGGGGGAGATCATCGATTTGCCCATCAAAACCAATTTCCGCGAGGGCCTGACCGTTACCGAATACATCATCTCTTCCTATGGGGCCCGCAAGGGTTTAGTGGATACGGCCCTGCGCACCGCCGACTCCGGCTACCTCACCCGCCGCTTGGTGGACGTGTCTCAGGATGTGATCGTGCGGGAATCCGACTGCGGCACTGAGCAGGGCATCCTTCTGGAATACCTGATGGACGGGGACAAGGTGGTGGTGTCTCTGGAGGAGCGCTTGGTGGGCCGAGTGTTGGCGCGCGACGTGGTGCATCCACAAACCCAGGAGATCCTCGCCCGCCGCAACCAAGAAGTGGATCACGACTTGGCTAGAACCATTGCAGAGGCTGGCATCCGCCAGGTGATGGTGCGTTCTCCCCTCACCTGTGAAGCCAACCGCTCCGTGTGCCGGATGTGTTATGGCTGGAGCTTGGCCCATTCCCGCCTGGTGGATCTGGGGGAAGCGGTCGGGATCATCGCCGCCCAATCGATTGGGGAGCCGGGCACCCAGTTGACGATGCGCACCTTCCACACGGGAGGCGTGTTTACAGGGGAGGTGGCCCGCCAAATTCGCGCCCCCTTTGCGGGTGTGGTGCGGTTCCCGAAAAATCTGCGCACCCGCCCCTTCCGTACCCGCCACGGCGACGATGCTCTACAAGTGGAGGTAAACAACCAAATCATCTTGGAAGGCCCAGACGGTCAACGGGAGTCCTTCGACATGACTCAGGGATCCACCCTGCTGGTGCGGGACGGAGCCCAGGTGCAGCGGGATCAGTTGATTGCAGAGGTGTCCCTGGCCAAGGCCAGCCGTAAGAGCACCGAGAAAGCCCAGAAAGAGGTGGTGGCCGACCTGGCTGGAGAAATTCGCTTTGCCGATCTGCCCATCGAGGAGAAGACTGACCGCCAGGGTAACACCACCTACACTGCCCAGCGGCAGGGATTGATCTGGGTGATGTCTGGACAGGTGTACAACCTGCCTCCGGGGGCCGAGCCGGTGGTGAAAAACGGGGATCGGGTGCAGGCGGGGGATGTGATCGCCGAAACCTCGCTGGTGACGGAGCATGGCGGCATTGTGCGGCTACCGGAGCGCAGCGACACCAAAAGCGGGCGCGAGGTGGAGATCATCAACGCTTCCGTGGTGTTGCGGGAAGCACGGGTACGGGTGGAATCCCACCAGGGGCGGGAGCAGTTTTTGCTGGACACTTCTAGTGGGCAGACCTTCGTCCTCAAGGCCACTCCGGGCACCAAAGTAGGCAACGACGAGGTGGTGGCGGAGCTGATCGACAACCACTTCCGCAGTCAGACGGGAGGCTTGGTGAAGTTCGCCGGCATTGAGGTGGCACGGCGCGGCAAGGCCAAGCAAGGTTACGAAGTCATCCAGGGCGGCACCCTGCTGTGGATCCCAGAAGAGACCCACGAGGTGAACAAGGACATCTCCCTGCTGAACGTGGACGATGGCCAGTATGTGGAAGCAGGCACTGAGGTGGTGAAAGACATCTTTTGCCAGAATGCCGGTGTTGTCGAAGTCATCCAGAAGAACGACATTCTGCGGGAGATTGTCATCAAGCCGGGATCCCTGCATCTGGTGGACAACCCCGCCGACTTGGAAGTGAAAAGTGGCACCCTGATCCAGCCCGGGCAACCGGTGCTCAGCAGCATCGTTCCCGACCGACTGGTCTACCTGGAACACGTGGAAACTCCCGAAGGCCCAGGCTTGCTGCTGCGTCCGGTGCAGGAGTACGAGATCCCCGACCGGCCCTTGGTGCCCACTCAAGAGTCCACCAGCGAGTCCGGTCGCTCCATTCGTCTGCGGGCGGTGCAGCGGGTTCCCTTCAAAGATGGGGAGCGGGTGAAGTCGGTAGGCCCTGTAGAACTCCTACGCACCCAACTGGTGCTGGAGATCGATACCGACGCCCCACAACTGAAGGCCGATATCGAGCTGATCCAAGATGAGAAGGATCCAGATATTCGCCGCCTGCAACTGGTGATTCTGGAAACCCTGTTGCTGCGCCGCGACGTGGAAGCGGATCTGACGCAGGGGAGTACCCACACGCGGCTGTTGGTGAAGGAAGGAGACTCCATCGCCAGCGGAGATGTTATCGCCCGCACCGAAATCCAAGCCAAAAAGGCCGGGATCGTCCAAGGGATCCGCCAGGGAGCGGAGGTGGTACGGCGGGTGCTGGTGATTACCGACGACGATCTGGTGCAGGTGCCCCTGACGGGCCCAGCCAATGTGGAAGTGGGGGCGCTGGTGCGGGCTGGGGACGAGCTTGCTCCCGGGATCCCTTCTCCACAGTCGGGACAGGTGATGCAGATAACGGACGGCCAAGTCCTGTTGCGGATGGCGCGGCCCTACTTGGTTTCTGCGGGTGCCATTCTGCAGGTACGAGATGGCGATCTGGTGCAGCGGGGGGATTCCCTGGCCCTCCTGGTGTTTGAGCGGGCCAAGACGGGGGACATCATCCAGGGTCTGCCGCGGATTGAGGAGCTGCTGGAGGCCCGCAAGCCCAAGGAAATGTGTGTTCTGGCCAAGCGGCCCGGCACCGTTCAACTGAGCTGGCGGGGAGAAGAGCCAGATCTCAAGGTCATCGAAGCCGATGGCACCGTTAGAGACTATCCTGTGCTGCCGGGGCAGAGCTTGATCGTGGTAGATGGACAGCCGGTGGGGGTGGGGGATCCCCTAACCGATGGCCCTGCCAACCCCCACGACCTCTTGGAGATCTACTACGAGTACCATCGCCAAACCTTGGGAGATGACCAAGCCGCACGGTTGGCTCTGCGGGAGGTGCAGCGCTTCTTTGTCAACGAAGTGCAGAACGTCTACCGCTCCCAGGGGGTGGAGATCTCCGACAAACACATTGAGATCGTGGTGCGCCAGATGACCTCCAAGGTGCGGGTGGATGATGGCGGCGACACCATCCTGCTGCCGGGGGAGCTGGTGGAGTTGCGGGAAATCCAGCAGATCAATGCCACCATGGCCATTACTGGAGGAGCGCCGGCCAAATACACGCCCGTCCTGCTGGGGATCACCAAGGCCAGCTTGAATACCGACAGCTTCATCTCAGCGGCCAGCTTCCAGGAAACCACCCGCGTGCTGACTGAGGCGGCCATCGAGGGCAAATCCGACTGGCTGCGCGGCTTGAAGGAAAACGTAATCATCGGGCGCTTGATCCCGGCAGGCACGGGCTTCACCACCTACGAGGAGATTGCCGCCGAGCCGGAGCCTGACGAAGAGGAGGAAGAGCCTGCGGTGTTGCCGGAGCTGCCGCCTCGTTTGATCTTGGAAGATGATCAATTGATCGACGATTCCACCCCTGCCTTCGACGAGCTAGAGGAGGATGACGACGAGGAGGAGTGAGGCGCTGGGGATCCAGGATTGGGCCACTTTGCAAACTGAAATCGTCAGTTGCTGCCGCTGCCCCCGCTTGGTGGCCTGGCGAGAGTCAGTCGCCCTTCAGAAGGTGGCCCGTTTTCGCGACCAGCTCTACTGGGGCCGACCGGTGCCAGGGTTCGGGGATCTGCAGGCGCGGCTGTGGGTGATCGGGTTGGCGCCGGCAGCCCATGGGGGCAACCGCACCGGGCGCGTGTTTACCGGGGATCCCAGCGGGGACTGGCTGTTTCGCGCCCTGTACCGAGCCGGGTTTGCCAATCAGCCCACCTCTACCCACCGAGAGGATGGCCTGCAATTGCAGGATTGCTACATCTCGGCAGTGGTGCGCTGTGTGCCCCCGGAGAACCGCCCCACCGCCATAGAAGCCAAGACCTGCCTGCGCTACCTGAAGCAAGAGCTGGAGCTGCTAACCCAGGTGCGAGTGATCCTGACGTTGGGGCATTTTGCCTTCCAACACGCTCTGACGCTCTTGCCACCTCTCAGGCCCCGTCCCCGCTTTGGCCACAACTGCGTTATTCCCCTGGCAGAGGGTCGCTATTTGCTGGCGTCTTACCATCCCAGCCGGCGCAACACGGCCACACGGCTGCTGACGGAGCCGATGTTGGATGCCGTTTTCGCGCAAGCCCAGCAGTTGCTGTCTGGTAAGCCAGCCCGACCGGCTGAGGATTAGGCGGGTTGCCAAGATTCGAGGCGATAGGCACTGTCCCAAAACAGCCATTCCAACCGGGAGGCAGTGACAAAAGCTGCCCTCATCTTTTCCCGCAGCGGTTCTGTAGCCTGCTGAGCGACGGAGTCGGTGATGTCCAAAGCCTGCTGCACCACTTGGGCAAATTCTTCCCCGGCGTAGGTGTCGATCCACTGTTGGTAGGGATTGTCAGGCTGCGCGGTGCGATAGATGGTGGATCCCACCTCTCGGTAGATCCAAAAGCAGGGCAGCACAGCGGCAATGGCCACCTCATAGGGATCCACAGCCGCCGCAGCCAACAAAAAACGGGTATAGGCGAAGCAGGCAGGGGCATAGGCTGTTTCGGGTTGAATGTCGTAGAGGCGAAAATAGCTTTCGTGCAGGCTGCGTTCGGCCACAATGGCTCCCAGGGCAAAGTTCAAGAAACTCACCACCTGCTCAGCCCCTTCGGAACGAGCTCCGATCAAGGCCAGAGCGCGGGCAAAGTCGGTGAGATAAAGAGCATCCTGCTGCAAGTAAAACTGGAACCGCTGCCGCGATAGGCTGCCCGCTGCCAACTCTCGGTTGAAGGGGTGATCGAGGATTTGCTTGTAGATGGGCTGAATGGCTTGCCAAAGGTGGGCTGTAAAGGACTGGGGCATGGCGACCGTCTCTCGGCGTTTGGTCTTCGGGTTTTGTCCGGCTTCGGTCGAGGGCTGATTGACCTAACCGGGGGCAGCACCTCTGCTGTGGCTGAGGCTTTCTTCATTTTGAATCTCAATTAGGCTTCGGGCATGAGGGGGCGGAACCCATGCTTGCGAGAAAGCTGCCCGATCAGCTCCAATTTCTCAAGGGTGATCAAATTACGGCCCCAACTGAAATTGGTGTACAGCCCCTCAAACTCCAGCAGCATGGATTCAGCAAAGCAGGCAAAAAGCTGACGGGCCGGGTTGGCCACATTCAAAAACTGCATGATGTTCCATTCAATATCCAAAGAGTGCTCCACCATCCCCCCGTCAATGACGTAGAGTCCCTTTCGCTGCAAGCTGGAGGCGATGTTCTTTGGGTAGCCACCGTCGATGATGACACAGGGATCCGGCAAAACTTGGGGATCGAGGGCCATGCCTTGGCTCATGCTGGCCACCCAAACGATAAAGTCAGCGCGGGGCAGGGCCTCTTCCAGCGAAGAGATCTCCCCCTGCTTGAGCTTGGCCTGCAATTCCTCCAGACGCCGTCGCTCTCGGGCGATGAGCAACAATTTGCCCAAGTGAGTGTGGGCCACCAACCATTGACAAATGGCGCTGCCGATATCTCCGGTCGCCCCCACCACCGCAACCGTAGCGGCTGCCAAGTCCATGGCGTAGCGCTGGGCCGCCAACTGCAGTTGCTGACAGATGATGTAGGCCGTGTGGGTATTGCCGGTGGTAAAGCGTTGGATCTCCAAGTCAATGTTGCGGACTCGCCGGAGACTGTCGAGGCGAAAAGTCTCAAAAATGATGCTGCTAAATCCCCCCAAAGCCGTAATGTTCAAGCCGCGCCGCTGGGCTAGGGCCATGGCATTCAACACTTTCCGACAAGCTGCCTTCACCCGTCCCCCCGCCAACATCTCCGGCAAGAAACAGGATTCGACGTACTGCCCATAAATCTTTTGGCCGGTGATGCTGGTTACCGTGATCTCGTCCACCACCTGAGGGGGAGCCATGCACCAGAACTCCAGGTCGCTCTCCGCATATTCGGAATAACCCAGCTTGTCTGCCACCCGCTTCGCATGGGCCAGGCTGGTCAAGTGCCCGATCAGGCCGAACATAGAGATTTACCCGCTTGGATAACTAATGGATCCCGTCCGGATCCCATCAAAACATGCCCATACCCACGAGAGGTAGGGATCCCTACAGCCGGGCCGGAAACCCAATTCGCCAGCAGAGGATGGAGGTGGGTCATGCTGCCCGCAAACCCTGGGCAGAGAGGCGCATCACCTCGCGGGTGCTGAAGCCGATGTTGGCCAGCGCCTCGCCATAGGCAATCATAAAGTCCTCGACAATGGCCTCGCGATCCATGTAGATGGCTTCCACATCCTTGTCCACCTGCTGCAGCATCTGCCAGACCAAGGGCAGGTTCTGGGCGTTGGCCGCTTCGATCTGCCCTTTGACCTCGCCAAAATGCTCCCCTAGCCAGCGCTCTCCAAAATTGAGGTGCAGATATTCATCCTTGACCACCCCCTCGGTGATCTTGCGGGCAAACTCATCGGCGACGGGGATGTAAATGTTGTAGGCGGCAATGGCAAAGCATTCGATGATCAGGGACTGAATGACCAAGCAGGTAACTAGGTCTCCGGCTGCTGCCGCTTTTTGGAAATTGTTGCGCAAAGGGGCGAAGAAAGTGCGGGCAAACTCCCTATCCGGCTCTACCTGCAGGTTTTTGCCGCAGGATTGAAAGCCTTTCATGTGCCGCAATTCCATCTTGGCCAGCTTGTGCAGCTCCTCTGCCCCTTCCGGCAACATCTCGGCCAGCTTGAGGTAGTTGTCGTGGGCTTCTTGTTCCCCTTCGATCACAATGCCGTTGATGCGAGAGTAGGCCTGCCGGTAAACCGCGCTGCCATAGTCCAAGGTGGTGCCACCCTCATCGGCTAAAGGCTGGGGGGTATTGGGCAGGACGTTCACTGGGGCCATACTCATGCATCTCCTCTCGGTGTTGTTTGGGTGTTGTTGATTGTCTATGCTGACTCGACAATCGCCTCGATTGCAGTTGAATCGCTCTCTTAATCAGAATAGCTGTAGCTGCCGCAGAATTGGCGGGATTCCTTTTGCGGAATGATAGGGGTCTGCTAGGGTGAGGGTTCGAGTGCCGTTGTGGAGCCTGCTGTATGTCTGCTCTTGGGGATGGCCTGAACCAACTGCGCCAGTTGCTGGTGGAGCTGGAGGAACGATCCCTCGATCAGCCGATTGGCAGTGCCGAGGAGGTGTTGCAGGCCATTGAGCTAGCCACGGCTTTTGAGCTGTTTGAGGCGGAGAGCAGCGGTTTGCTGCTGCAGATTGTGGCCAATCTCTGGGATCGGGTACGGCAGCAGGATTTGTCTCCAGGGGAGATTCAGACGGTATCGGAGAAGTTGCGGGCGGTGGGCTATACCGATGCCGAAATTCAGGAGATCCTGGACTTGGAGCCGGAGGACTAGCCCCATTTCCCCCTCTAGGCTTGAACCATGCCCAGCTCTGCTGGAGTGATATCCGCTTCCATCTGAGTGGTGGCGTCGTAGCAGGCCCCTCGCAGCTTGGCCAGCTTGAGTTTGCACCGGGCAAGAAGGGCTCCTCTCAAGTTGGCCCCGGTGAGATTGGCCCCTGCCAGGTCCGCTTGGCTGAGATCGGCTTCGCTCAAGTCCGCTTCGGCCAGGTTGGCCCCACGCAAGTTGGCTCCTTGCAATCGGGATCCCTGCAGCTTGGCTTTCTCTAGGTTGGCCAGCCGCAGGTTGGATCCCTGCAGATCCGCTTGGCTGAGGTCGGCGCCGCTCAGGTAGGCCCGCTCCAGGTTGGCAGAGGCCAGCTTTGCCTGGCGGAGAATGGATCCCCCCAAGTCGATCCCGGCCAAGTCGGCCCCGGCCAGATCAGCTCCGGCCAGTTGGCTGTTGCTGAAGTCCCGCTCACCGCTGCCGTAGCGTTGCAACAGGTCTGCTCCAGTTTCCACCATCGCTGTTTTCCACACCGGACGAATGGATCCTACCTAGGAATAGAAGGGCCGCCAAGAGCACGCTAGGATAGGCGCAAGCCGTTTTCCGGGATCCCCCCTTATGAGCTTGCCCCGTGTGCCCCGAACTCGACCGCGCCCCAAGCTGCGCTCGATCCCTCGCCGCCAAACCGAATCCGCCCTCTATGCCGAAATGCAGCAGCTCACTGTCGAAAAGCAGCGGCTCAACCAAGAGCTAGAGTTTATTCGAGAGCGGCAAGGGCAAATCCACGCGCGACTTCAGGAAATCGAGCAGGCCATGCAACACCTTCAGCAGGAGGCAAAAGCCTTTCGGGATCCCGCTCCCCCCTCTGAACCGGCCCAGCTCAGATCTCGCCCTTCCCGCTTCCCGCCCATGACCTTCGAGTATTGAGGGATCCTATAAATCTCAAAGAAGACCCAAGATTCAAAGCAGACCTAAGCAACAAGTCAGGGGATTCTGTAGCCAACTTAACTATTTGCTGCTTATCTCAACCCGACTCCAGAATCTGGGCCAGCGAACAGCTGTTCTCAAGCTGGCTGCACAGTTACCTGAACTTCAGCTAGAAATCGCAGGAGCCCCGCACTGTACCCGTAGGGTCAGTGCCGGGAGGAATGCGGAAGTTATGATAGAACCATGACCCAAGTCCTGACCGTATCCTGCAAGCTCAAGGCGTCCCAGTCGCAAGCCGCAAAGTTGGATGCGACAATGGATGCCTTTGTGCAGGCGTTGAACTGGGTCAACCAAAACACACCAGAAAAAGTAGTCAACGCAGTCAAACTCCAGTCCCTTTGCTATTACCAGATTCGCGCTCGGTTCGGCTTGTCCAGTAACTTGGCAAGGACTACGTCCCGCTTACGCGACCAGCAGGTCTGCAGACGGCTGGCCGGTGCCCGTAAAGTTGCCCAACAGAAAAACCGCCCCGTCAAAGCGTTCAAGAGAGGCTTTGCGACCTACGATGCCCGTATCTTTTCGTTCCGCGAGAAAGACTGGACGGTGTCGCTGACCACGGTGGAGGGTCGAGAGCGCTTTGAGCTGGCGATTGGCCGCTACCAGAGAGAACGGCTGGCGGGCTCCAATCCCAAATCTGCCACTCTGGTCAAGCGTAAAGACGGCTCCTACTCTATTCAGATCTGTGTGGAAGCGGAGCCATCCCCACCGCAAGGCACGGATAGAGTGCTGGGCGTGGATTTGGGAAGGACGGATATTGCTCATACATCGGAAGGAGATAACTGGAATGGACAGCAGTTGAACAAAGTCCGAGACCATCACTCGCGGTTGAGGGCGGTACTCCAACGCAAAGCCAGTAAGGGCACCCGCAGTTCGCGGCGCAGATGCAGAGAACTGTTGCAACGGCTGTCTGGCAAGGAGAGGCGCTTTCAGGCGTGGGTCAATCATCGCATTTCCAAAGCTATTGTCTCTAGGGCAAAGGCGACAAACAGCGCTATCGCCCTGGAAGACCTGACAGGGATCCGGGAAAGGGTCAATCAACAGCCACGCAGCAAGACAGAGCGTAGGCGGGCAAATAGTTGGGCGTTCTACCAACTACGTCAATTTCTGGAATACAAGGCTCTGCGTGCGGGGGTTGCTCTGATTCTTGTTCCGCCTGCCTACACGTCGCAGACCTGCCACCGGTGTTTGCACATCCATCCCGATCCTACGCAATCCTACCGCAGTGGGAAGCAGTTTAAGTGTGGACACTGTGGATGGGAAGGGGATGCGGATTTGAATGGTGCGAATGTGATTGCGCTTTTGGGGGCTGCTGTAAACCAGCCTAGAGGTTCGTGGTTGGCTTGCCAACTGCAGGGCTACCGAAAGCCCGCCCTGTACTGCGAAGCAGTCAGGGTCGGGTAGTTTACGCAAACACCACCGTTTTGTTGTGGTACACCAGCACCCGATTCTCCAGGTGATACCGCACTGCCCGTGCCAGGACTAGGCGTTCCATGTCGCGGCCTTTGCGGACGAGGTCGGCAACGGTATCGCGGTGACTGACCCGCACCACGTCTTGCTCGATGATCGGCCCTTCGTCCAGATCTTCGGTGGCATAGTGGGCAGTCGCGCCGATGATCTTCACCCCCCGTTGATGGGCGCGGTGGTAGGGGTTGGCTCCGGCAAAGGCGGGCAGGGTGGAATGGTGAATGTTGATGACCGGCGGGGCTTGGCGGAGCAGCCACCCACTCAAGACCTGCATGTACTTGGCCAACACCACCAGGTCAATTCGATATTCCTGCAGGAGAGCGAGCTGACGGGCTTCGGCTGCGGCTTTGCCCTCTGGAGAAACGGGGATGTGGTAGTAATCGATACCGAAGGAGCGGGCCACCGATTCCAGGTCGGGGTGATTGCTGATGATCAAGGGGATCTCGGCGGGCAGTTCTCCCGCCCTTTGCCGCCAGATCAGATCCAAAAGGCAGTGGGTTTGCTTGCTGGCCCACACTGCAAGGCGACGGCGAGTGTCGGAGAAATGCAGTTCCCAGTTGGCTTGGATCCCACGGGCAATACCCGAAAAGGCGGGGACAATTTCCCCTCGCTCCAGTTGGAAGCCCTGCAAGTCCCACTCGATGCGGCTCAAGAACAGTCCTGCTTCGGGATCCGTATGGTGATCGGCGTGAATGATGTTGCCGCCGTAGCTGTAGATGAAGCTGGAGAGCTTGGCTACCAGCCCTTTTTGATCGGGGCAAGATACCAACAGGGTGGCACTGGGCATCGGTAGACAACAGCCTCAACTTTGTGGGGACTGGCTCTCCCCAAGAGCAATCCATTCTCAATCTACCCGGTTGATCTCTTCCAATAGCCAGGGATCCACCGGCTGGCCATCCCAACGCTTCAAGTCGATGCGAATCCACATCGCCGCAGAAGAGCCGGCAGGGGGCAGTTCCTGGTGAAACGAGATCTCATAGTCGGACGGGTTCTGACCATGTTGCCGCAGCCAGGTCTCCACCTTGGCAGGAGCGAAGTAGGACTGCCCTTGCTCGAACAGGCGCGTAATTTCCATGCCGAAGCAAAGGGGGTTAAAGCGGGGCATAGACTAAGCAGCGTCTGCGGTTTGAGCGTCGTCGGCTACGGATGGGACGGGATCCGTCTCTGGGGGGGGCGTATCGGCAACTGACTCGGTGACTGCTGTTCGGGAAACCTTGGGAGTGGCAGCAGCCGTTGTCCCGCGGGTGGCTTTTTCCAGCTCTTGGGCCTCTTTGTTCAGTTGCGCCTCGAACTCTCTGGAAGCGTCCTGCAGGCTGCGCAGAGTTTTGGCCAGCGTGCGACCGATCTCCGGCAGTTTGCGGGGCCCAAAAACCAAGAGAGCCACCGCAAAGATGACCAACATTTCCGGCAGTCCAACACCCAAAAAATTCATGAGCCTCGGCAGAGTACGGTTTGGTCGGGATCCCTTCCCTAGACTGACATTTTCTCGCCGCGGACTGCAAGTAACTGCCGGCTCTCCTCATCTATCCGATGGCTCTGGTGTTTTGCTCTCAGCTCATCCAGGCCAACCTCTCCCTGGCCGGCCAAGTCAAAATGGTAGAATTGCATCGTTAATCAATCAATGTCCTTCATTGGCCTAGGCTTGCCCATGCTCCAAACCCTACAAAAGCTCCTCGGGGATCCTAACGATCGGAAGATCCGGCAGTACCGTCCTGTCGTCAAGTTGATCAACTCGCTGGAGATCGAGATCGCCTCTCTTTCGGATGCGGAGCTCAAGGCCAAGACCACAGAGTTTCGCCAGCGCTTGGACAGAGGAGAATCTCTGGACGATCTCTTGCCGGAGGCGTTTGCCGTGGTGCGGGAGGCCGCCAAGCGAGTTTTGAACTTGCGCCATTACGACGTACAGCTCATCGGCGGCATGGTGCTGCACGAAGGCCAGATTGCCGAAATGAAAACCGGCGAGGGGAAAACCCTGGTCGCCACCCTGCCTGCCTACTTGAACGGCCTGACTGGGAAGGGGGTTCACATCGTTACCGTCAACGGCTACTTGGCGCGGCGCGACTCGGAGTGGATGGGGCAGGTGCACCGTTTCTTGGGCCTGACGGTCGGTCTAGTGCAAGAGGGCATGTCACCCGAAGAAAAGCGCCGCAGCTACAACTGCGACATTACCTACTGCACCAACAGCGAGCTGGGCTTCGACTACCTGCGGGACAACATGGCCACCGACATCAAAGAGGTGATGCAACGGCCCTTTAACTACTGCATCATCGACGAGGTGGACTCGATCCTGATTGATGAAGCCCGTACTCCCCTGATCATCTCCGGCCAAGTGGCTCGTCCTTCCGAAAAATATCTGCGGGCAGCCCAGGTGGCGCGGGAGCTGATCCGGGATGAACACTATGAGGTGGATGAAAAAGCCCGCAACGTCATCCTTACCGACGAGGGGTTTGAAGCCGCCGAGCGGTTGCTGGGGGTCTCTGACCTGTTTGATCCCAAGGATCCCTGGGCGCACTTTGTCTTTAACGCGGTGAAGGCCAAAGAGCTCTTCATCAAGGATGTCCACTACATCGTCCGCAATCAAGAGGTGGTGATCGTGGACGAGTTCACCGGGCGGGTGCTCCCCGGCCGCCGCTGGTCTGATGGGCTGCACCAGGCGGTGGAGGCCAAAGAGGGGGTGCCGATTCAAAGCGAGAGCCAAACCCTGGCCACCATCACCTACCAAAACCTTTTTCTGCTCTATCCCAAGCTTTCCGGCATGACGGGCACGGCTCGCACTGAGGAGGCCGAGTTCGGCAAAACCTACAACCTGGAAGTTACGGTGATCCCCACCAACCGACCCATCCGCCGCAAAGATGCCCCCGACTTGGTGTACAAGACCGAAAGGGGCAAGTGGCAAGCGGTTGCCGAGGAAATTGCCCACATGCACGCCCAGGGGCGCCCCGTCCTTGTGGGCACCACCAGCGTGGAAAAATCCGAACGCCTCTCGGCCATGCTCAAGGAAATGGGGATCCCCCACAACCTCCTCAACGCCAAGCCAGAAAACGTGGAGCGGGAGGCGGAGATCATTGCCCAGGCGGGGCGAAAAGGCGCTGTAACCATTGCTACCAACATGGCCGGTCGAGGCACGGACATCATCTTGGGAGGCAATGCGGAGTACATGGCCCGCCTCAAGCTGCGGGAACGGCTGATGCCCAAGCTGGCTCAATTGGACGCCGACAACCCCTTGGGATCCGTTCAGATGGTGGGACGGGGGGGTGGCCAGGGATTTGGTGGGACAGCACCCAAGCCGAAAAAATCCTGGACGGTGGTCTCCCCCAATTTTTACCCCTGTGAGCTGTCGGCCCGCACCAGCCAAGCTTTAGACGAAGTGGTGGCAGCAGCCGTGACCAAGTATGGGCTGAACCGTCTGCCAGAGCTGGTGGTGGAGGATCTCATCGCAGTAGCTTCCGAGAAAGCGCCGGTGCAGGATCCGCTAATTTTGCAACTGCGGGAGGTTTACAACAGCATCAAAGCCGAGTACGAAAAAATTACTGAGGCCGAGCACGAAGAGGTGGTGAGGCTGGGGGGCCTGCATGTGATCGGTACGGAGCGCCATGAATCCCGCCGTATCGACAACCAGCTGCGGGGCCGCGCCGGGCGACAAGGGGATCCCGGCTCCTCGCGGTTTTTCCTCAGCTTGGAAGACAACCTGCTCAAGATTTTCGGTGGCGAGCGGGTAGCCAAGCTGATGGACATGTTCCGGGTAGACGAAGACATGCCCATCGAGCACCCGCTCCTGTCGAAGAGCCTGGAAAATGCCCAGCGCAAGGTGGAGGTGTACTACTTTGACCTGCGTAAGCAGGTGTTTGAATACGACGAGGTTCTCAACAACCAGCGGCGGGCCATCTACTCAGAGCGGCGGCGCATCTTGGAGGGGGAAAACCTCAAGACCAAGATCCTTGACTATGTGCGCAAAACCGTTGGCGAGATCGTGCGAGCGCATGTCAACCCAGAGCTGCCCCCGGAAGAGTGGGAAATTGACAAGCTGACCGCCAAGATGCAGGAGTTTGTGCCGCTCCTGAAGCAAAACCTCAAGGTTGAAGACCTGCAGGATCTCTCTTACGAGCAGATCTTGGACTACCTGATCAAGCAGGCAGAACTGGCCTATGAGGCCAAAGAGGCTTTTCTGGATACCTTTGAGCCCGGTTTGATGCGCAAGGCAGAGCGCTTTTTCCTGTTGCAACAGGTGGACACCCTCTGGCGGGAACACCTGCAGCAGATGGAGGCGCTGCGGGAAGCTGTGGGCCTGCGAGGCTACGGTCAGAAGGATCCCCTGATCGAGTACAAGAACGAGGGCTACGAGCTGTTCCTGGAGATGATGGACAACATCCGCCGCAACACGGTGTACAACCTATTCATCTTTACTCCCCAAATTGTGCAAGTGCCCCAGGCATCGCGACCGGCTCCGGCACCCACTGCGGCTGCCAGCCCTGATCCCAGCTCTGCTTCAGGGGTGGTGGAAGCCGATTTCACGGAAGAATAATTGGCGTAGAGAGAAGTCAGCGGGGGAGGAGGATCTGTCGTAATGCCTCTTTCAGTTGTGGGTACTGGAAGGTAAAGCCCATCTGCAAAGCCGCTTGCGGGATCACTTTCTGCCCCGTCAAAACCACTTGAGCTGCCTCGCCCAACAGCAGTTCCAACGCCAGCTCCGGCACAGGCAACCAAGAGGGGCGACCCAAGACCTGGCCTAAGGTTCGGCAAAACTCTTCCATCTGCACCGGGTTGGGAGCGGTGGCGTTGAACACTCCGGATCCCTGCTCCAGCAGGAAGCAGACCAAGCTCACCCAATCCTCGCGGTGGATCCAAGACAGCCATTGTTTGCCGGAGCCGATCGTTCCGCCGATAAAGAACTGAAAGGGGGCCAGCATCTGCCCCAGCGCTCCTCCATCCGGACCCAACACAATCCCCGTGCGCAGGATGGCCAAACGGATCCCCAATTCCTCAACCGGCCGGGCGGCAGCTTCCCAAGCTTGACAGACTTCTGCCAGAAAATCTTGGGCCGGGGGATCCGTCTCTGTTAAGGGTTCTCCTGCCGGATGGGATCCGTAGTAACCCACCGCCGAGCTGCTGATCATCACCTGGGGCTTTTGGTTGAGGGAGGCGAGGGCTTGGACAAGGGCCTGGGTGGTTTCCACACGGCTACGACGGATTTCTTTTTTCTTGGTCTCTGTCCAGCGAGAAGAAGCCAAAGGCTCTCCGGCCAAGTTGACAATCCCCTCGTACCCTTCCAGGGCGGCTGCCCAGGCTTGCGGTTGGTAGGGATCGTAGGGCAGCAGCTTGAGGTTGGGGGATTCCCCCAAAATGCGGCGGGCCTGCTCCAGGCGGCGGGTCAAGACCAAAACCTGATCCCCTTGCTCCAGCAGACGGGCCACCAAGCGACGCCCGATAAAACCACTTCCACCCGTGATGACAATGCGCATGATGTGGATCCGACTTGCATCTGCACAAGCCCTGTGCCGCCCTTGTCCTTTGAACGGTGCAGAGCCTTTCCGCTATTCGAACCTCTAGCCTAGCGCGTTTCCTGCCCCGCGTTGGCCATTGCCTGGGATCCCGCCATCCGTTTGCTGAGCTTGGCGAAGTGGCAGAGCCCAAGAAAGCCCAAGAATAAAAATGTTTTGCGGCAAAGCGTAAACTACCCGACTCCGACCGCTAAGCGGTACGGAGCGGGCTTTCAGCAGCCCTGAGCCTGCTTTGCTCTACCAGAGAACAAAACAGGCCCGAACCTCTAGGCTGGTTTACGACAGCCCCCAAAAGCGCAATCACATTCGCACCATTAAAGTCCGCATCCCCTTCCCATCCACAGTGTCCACACTTGAACGACTTACCACTGCGGTAGGATTGCGCAGGGTCGGGATGGATGTGCAGGCACTTGTGGCAGGTCTGGCTGGTGTAGGCGGGCGGCACCAGCACCACAGTCACCCCCGCAACTCTCGCCTTGTATTCCAGAAACTGCCTCAGTTGGTAGAACGCCCAACTGTTGGCCCGCCTACGCTCTGTCTTGCTGCGTGGCTGTTGATTGACCCTTTCCCGGATCCCTGTCAGGTCTTCCAGAGCAATAGCGCTGTTTGTCGCCTTTGCCCTAGAGACAATAGCTTTGGAGATGCGATGATTGACCCACACTTGAAAGCGTCTCTCCTTGCCAGACAGCCGTTGCAGCAGTTGACGGCA
>NZ_JBSSAC010000012.1:0-73178 GCF_054058315.1 Thermostichus sp. MS-CIW-40 | reverse complement strand
TGCGCTCTTGGGGGCTGCCGTAAACCAGCCTAGAGGTTCGGGCCTGTTTTGTTCTCTGGTAGGGCAGAGCAGGCTCAGGGCTACTGAAAGCCCGCCCTGTACTGCGAAGTAGTCAGGGTCGGGTAGTTTACACCCTTTCTTGTTGCTCAGGGGGATCCCGCGCCAGCCTGGGATGCCGACCTGAAGAGACTTATCCGGTGGACACAGGGATCCACCTGGGGGATCCTATGTTATGTTTTGGCTATCTTGCCCTCAGTGTTGTGCAAGCGGGTGCCTTTCATGACCACGCCCCCTCGCCGACCGGCCCTCAATCACGTGCTCATCGTCAAGGATCGTCACGGGCCAAAAGCCTACTGGTTGACGGCTGAGCTCTACTCCTTGGGCCGGGATCCACGCAACAGCATTCGCATCGACTCCCAGTACGCCTCTCGCTACCACGCCATTTTGGTCAAAACAGAATCCCCCTCTTCTCCCGATGGGTTCACTTACCAAATCATCGACGGAGACATTCAGGGCACCCCCAGCACCAACGGCCTTTACGTGGGCGGGCAACGGGTGGAATTTCGGGATCTGGAGGACGGGGACGAAATTCAGTTTGGCAACGATGCCACCGCTACCTACTCGCTGCAGAACAAAGATCTGGATGAAATTCTGGCTACCTTTGAAAACACCCAGATCGTTGGGCTGTAGGAAGCTGCCTTCCCTGTTGGGTCTTGGCTTGTCCCGTCTGCATGCTGGTTGAAGGGTTAACCGGCGCTTGGAGAGGGGATCCCGTCGCCGTATTTTCGGGATCGCTTGCTGGTAAACTGTGTCATACGAAAAAACAAAGCTGGGATCCCTGCTGTTTTATTGGGCTTTCTGCTTGCGGGATCCCTTCCTTCTGTTGTCTCTAAGGGAGGATCCATCTTGCGCCCCATCCTCATCGCCGGCAACTGGAAAATGCACAAGACTCAGGCTGAGGCTCGCGAGTTTCTGCGAGAGTTGGGCCTGGCTTTACGGTCATCGCCGTCAGGGTCAGCATCCCAGCGGCAGATCATCCTATGTGTGCCCTTTACAGACCTGGCGGTGGTGGCAGAGCAAAGCCGCGGATCCGACATAGCCGTGGGAGCACAAAACCTACATTGGGAGGATCAGGGAGCTTTTACCGGGGAAATTTCCGGCCCCATGCTGGCGGAATTGGGGGTGCGCTATGTCATCGTCGGCCACAGCGAACGGCGGCAGTACTTCGGCGAGACGGACGAAACCGTCAATCGGCGTCTGGCAGCCGCCCAGCGGCACGGCCTTACCCCCATCCTCTGTGTGGGAGAAAGCCAGCAGCAGCGGGAGCAAGGCTTGACCGAGTCTTGGATTGTGGGGCAATTGGATCGCGCCTTGCCGGGGATCGATCTGGAGAACTTGGTGATTGCCTATGAGCCAATTTGGGCCATCGGCACCGGCCAGACTTGTGCAGCTCAAGAGGCCAACCGGGTCATCGGCTTGATCCGGCAACACCTGGGCAATGCCCAACTGCCCATTTTGTATGGCGGCTCGGTGAAGGCCGGCAACATCGATGAGCTGATGGCCCAGCCTGAGATCGACGGCGTGTTGGTGGGAGGGGCCAGCCTAGACCCCCAAGAGTTTGCCCGCATCGTCCATTTTCAGGCCCTAGCTCCCGCCTAGGCCGCTAGCGGGATTGTCCCCACAGCAGGGCTACCGGGAAGGATTTCAAGACAACGCCCACCGGCAAGGTTTCGCCGGCAGGGATCCTTTCCTGGGTTAGCCCATTCACCCAGTCCAGCCGCTTCCAGCGCGGCAGATGAATTTCGGTATCTGCCCAAACGGATTCTCCCAGAGGATCTTGGGTTTCGTCGATCAACTTTGTCAGGAAACGCGGCACCGCCGTGAGCAATACCTGCTTGCCGTGCTGACGGGCAAAAGCCACAACATGGTCAGCATGGGATCCGCTGATTTGCAGAGGAATGTAGCTGCCCTCGAGAAACAATTGGGGCTGTTCCTGGCGGGCCTTGAGCACATGATGAATCAGAAACAGCTTAATGCGTCCGTCGCTGCGGTGTAGTAGCAAATCCGCAATGAGTTGGAGAGGATCCTGTTTAACCCGCCGTTGAATTTCTTCTAGATAGGCGAGGCGACGGGAAAAATCCACAGGCCGACGATTGTCGGGATCCACCATGCTCAAATCCCACAGTTCCGTGCCTTGGTAAATATCCGGGATCCCAGGGCTGGTGAGCTTGATCAGCGTCTGCGAGAGAGAATTAAAAATGCCAAAGTGGGCAACTTTCCGTTGGAAAGGCAAAAAGGACTCCAAAAAGGGGTTAGGGCTTTGAAGGATCCGTTCGATAAAGGCGGTAGTGGCTTCTTCGTACTCGGTATCGGGGCGAAGCCAAGCGGTGTGGACCTTAGCTTCCCGCACTGCTTTGATGGCATAATCTTTGACCCGCTGTACGAACTGGGGTACCTCTTCCGGTTGGAAGGGATAAGAGCCGAGCAATGTCTGGTAGAGCAAATACTCGTCATTGCGATCCGGCAGTTCTGAGCGCTTAGCTTGTTTGCTGCGGACTTTGTAGCCGAGGTTCAGCTCATGCCAAAGGTTGATGTGCTTTTCCCACTCGGCGGGGATTTCAGAAAGCACATTCAGCCGGGCCCGCACATCTTCGCCACGCTTGGTGTCGTGGGTAGCAGAAGCATTCATGGACAGAGGCCACCGAGCTGCCCGCTCTTGATTAAAGCGGTGAAACTCTTGCACCGAAAGGCCAAAGCGACAGGGATCCCCGCCGACTTCATTGAGAGATAAAAGGCGGTTGTACACATAAAAAGCAGTATCTTCTACCCCTTTGGCCATGAGAGGGCCAGCCAACTGCTGCAAGCGCATGGCAAAATGGATCTGCTCATTTTTCTCCTGGTCTGATAAATTGTCCAGAGACTCCAGGCAGAGAAAGCGCTGAATAAAATTCAGCTCATTCACCAAAACGGGCAGGTTCTCCTTGGCCTTCTCCACAGCTTGACAAATTACCTGTTGACCTTCTGGACTGAGGATCCCTTCGTGGATATAGACGCGGTAGACCGGAAAGCACACCAAAACTTCTACCAAAGCTCGACGTAAGCTGTAGAGGGTAAAGTCATTGGCATAGCGATGGTGGCTGGTGATCTGTTTGAGCAAAAAAGCAAGGTTATCCATATCTCCTGACAGGTTGCGCTCGATGATCAGGCGTTTTTTATCTTCGATAACCTGCTCTGGGGAATGCCGTAGATTTGTGAAATTTTGATAGAGAGAGTCAAAAGCCTCTGCATTTTCTTCTTGACAAAAGATGCCGTTGAGCTTAGCTAAAAAATCATAGCCCGTTGTGCCCTGAACCGGCCAGCTTTGGGGCAGACTTTCATTAGCCTCTAGTATTTTCTCTACCACGATGTAGAGATTTGGGCAGCGTTCCCGCAGGCGATGGAGATACTCTTCGGGATTGAACAACCCATCGATATGATCGATGCGCAAACCACTAAAACGCCCCTGTTCTGCAAGCTTAAAGATAAGCTGATGGGTTTTGCGAAACACCTCGCGATCTTCCACCCGCAGTGAGATCAGCTCGTTAATGGTAAAGAAACGACGATAATTGATCTCCTCAGCACCCACCTTCCAGAAGGAAAGGCGAAAATTTTGCCGCGCCAGAAGACTATCCAGCAGGTCAAAGCTTGACGGATCCCCTGGCTTGCCGTTAAAAATGGCAATGTTCTCGTCAAAAAAGCTCTGGATAGGTTGGCTAGACGTGTAGAGTTCCCACAAAGAATGCTTGGCAAAGCTAATTTGATCGGTGCGCTCCAGGAGATCTTCCTTGCTAGGGATAAATTTCAGGCTGAAGAGGATCCCGAGTAACTTGACGTAGTCGGGATGGCTGCGTCCCAATTTTCGCCGCAGCTTGCTCAGGTTGTAGGTAAAAACATCCGCATAGGTGTCAATATTGAGGGGGAACCTCAAGTTGTAGTAGTTAATACTTAGGCCATCGGCATCATAACGAAGCTGAATTTGTCCCGACTCCAAACATCTGTCATAGAAATCTCCCAAGAAAGGGGCTAAGATTCTGCCCTTGATCCCCAGGTAAGAGTGATTCCAATTCACATCAAAGTAGTCAATAAAATCTGAGTTGGGGCCACTCTCCAGAACGTCCATAAGCATCTGGTTTTGGCCATCGTAGGCCATGTGATTGGGCACAATGTCCTGGATCCAGCCTATTCCCTGCTGATTGAGGGCTTCCCACAAGAGCTCAAACTTTTCGCTTCCCCCCAGTTCCTGGTTAATCTGCCTGGGATCCACCACGTCGTAGCCGTGGGTGCTGCCTTTGCGGGCTTGGAAGATGGGAGAGGCATACAAGTCACTGATGCCCAGCAACTTCAGGTAGGGAACAATCTGTCGTGCTGCGTCGAAGTCAAACCCAGCATGAAACTGAATGCGATAGGTGGAAGTCGGGATCCGCATGATGACCTTAGAACAATGACAAAGAAGCCGAGCTTGCCAACGGCATAGGGTCAAGAGAACAGATGTATCTAGGGTAGCGGCTAAGATCAAGGAGTCCTGCAGGGGGGAGGCGAGGTTAGTGAACTTGTCAAGGCCACAGAGGAGCGCTTCACCCCCGGTAAGGGGGCCGGCAAGGATGGCGAGGTGGGCAGGGATCCTGCTCGTGGGTGGGCTGATGGGGAGTTGGCGGAGCGAGGCAACCTGGGCAGAAAGCGAGTTTCGGGTGGGGAGTGAGCTGGTTTTGACCCTGCGCACCCCCGATGCCCCCGCTCGCCTCCGTCTGCTGAAGCAACGGTTGGAAGAGATTTTGCTACAGGCCAGCAGCCCTCAGGTGCAGGTCAGTCTGGATATCCCCAGTCCCAATCCCTCGACGACCGGCAGCGGGGATCCCCCAGCTCAAGCCGCTCGGATTCTTTTGAACCAGCAACTGCTGTTGGAGGTAACTCCAGCCGATGCAGAGGCTCATGCTGCTCCCCAACCGGCAGATCTGGCAAGGATCTGGGCGGATCGCCTGCAAACGGTGTTCAACCAGGAATCCAGTCAGCAGCAACTGTTTTTGGGATTGGGGCTGCCCCCGCACTTGACCTGGCAAGGGCGACTCTATCGCCGCGCTGAGCGTGCTGCCGCCGATACTGGGCGCTTTGTTACCGATGGCACTCGCATTCAAGATCATGTGGTCTACTGGGAGATCCCCTCTGGAGAGAACCCGTTTGACTTTACCAACAAGCCGACCCTGCCGGATCCGCCGCCGGAGCGGCTATTTTTGTTGAATCGCCACCGCCAGTTTGTGCCCTACGAGTTGTAACCGAAGTCCTTTCTCCCTCTGTTGTCTATTGTCTATGTCGTCCATTCAACGAGAACCTCGCATTCTGTTGGGCCTGCGGGCCGACCAATTTCGTCATCCCGTGGATCTGCAAGCCACCCGCTCTCTGCAGCAAGTGCCGGGGCTGGGCCTGCTGATTCAAAATTGGCTTGGCTCAACGGCAGGACAGATATTTTATCTGGACAACATTGCTTCCAGTATCCAAATTAACGAGCATCAGTTGCCGGAAATTCATCAGCTTTTGGTGCAGGCCTGTCGCATCTTGGATCTGGAGGTGCCCCAGCTCTACGTGCGGCAGAACCCCACGCCCAATGCTTACACCTTTGCCATGCAGGGGAAAAAGCCCTTCATTGTCTTGCACAGCTCTCTGCTGGATCTGTTGGAGCCGCCGGAAATTCAGGCCGTGATCGCTCATGAGTTGGGCCACTTGAAGTGCAATCACGGGGTCTACTTGACGATGGCCAACATTCTCATGCTCTCCACCAGCTTGCTCCCCTTCGGGGGGTTGTTTTATCAGGCGTTGCAGGATCAACTGATGCACTGGCTGCGGTGTGCCGAGTTTACCTGTGACCGGGCGGCGCTGTTGGTAGCCCAAGATGCCAAGACGGTGATCTCGGTGTTGATGAAATTGTGTGGGGGATCCCCGCAATTGGCCTCCAGGCTGAACGTGGACGCCTTTTTGGAGCAGGCCCGTACTTACGACGAGCTGGACGGGGATCTATGGCAGATGGAGCTGAAGCAGATGCAAACGGTGGGGCGCACCCATCCGCTGCCGGTGCTGCGGGCCAGAGAAATCGAGCGTTGGTTCCGCAGCAACACCTATCAGCAGATCCTGGAGCTCCAGGGATTGGGCTCCGCACCGCGGACATCAACGGCTGCTTCGTAAACTACCCGACTCCGACCGCTAAAGCAGTACAGAGCGGGCTTTTAGTAGCCCTGCAGTTGGCAAGCCAACCACGAGCCTCTGGGGTGGTTTACAGCACCCCCAATCGACCGTTACCAGTGCCTTAAACAACCGTTTCTGGTGTCCGCAGTACAATTATAACCATGGAGGCGGACTTTCCTCTCGACACTGATCCTACCGGTACAGCACGGGGCTCCTGCGATTTCTAGCTGAGTGCTCAAGATGGATCCCTCTCATGTGCCCCTGGGTTTGCCGCTCATCTTGGGGGAGGTGCTTTTCGACTGCTTCCCCACCGAGGTTGTGCTGGGCGGAGCAGCTTTGAATGTGGCTTGGAACCTCAAGGGGCTGGGATCCGATCCCCTCTTGCTCAGCCGTGTTGGCCAAGACGAGGCCGCCAGAGAGCTGCTGGGGGCCTTGCGACGGCAGGGGCTGCGCCTGGAGGGTCTGCAGCAGGATTCTGTTCACCCCACCGGCAAAGTTCAGGTAACCCTGGATGAGCAAGGGATCCCCACCTTCGCCATCTTGCCCGACCAAGCCTACGACTACATCCAGTTGGATATCGGGGCTCTGCAAGCTCTCCAGCCCAGCCTGCTCTACCGGGGCAGCTTGGCAGCCCGCCGGGAGGCAGCCCATCGCCACTTTCAAGAGGGGATCCCCGCTTTGGGCTGTCCCGTGTTTCTGGATCTCAACCTGCGGGATCCCTGGTGGCATCCAGACGCCATCCGGGAGATGCTGCGCACCTGTGATTGGCTGAAGCTGAACCAGACAGAGCTGGAACAAGTAGCCCGGCTGGAAGGGATCCCTGCCGGAGACGTGCTGGAGCAAGGACAGATCCTCCAGGCTCATCTGAACCTGAAAGGTCTATTTCTGACCTTGGGAGCGGCAGGCGCGCTGCTGATCACCCCTACTCAGATCCATCGGGCCGACCCAGTGCCCGCGCCTCAGCTGGTGGATACAGTGGGGGCGGGAGATGCATTTAGCGCCGTGGCCATCCTGGGGCTGTTGCGGGGATGGCCGGAGGCGATTCTGGTGCAACGGGCCGTGCAATTTGCGGCGGCCATCTGCGGGATCCCGGGGGGAGCACCTTCGGATCCGGAGTTTTACCGGCCCTTCTGGCAGGCATGGGAGATCCAGAGGCCAAGGGTTCAATGAAACTGGCGCAGGTGAAACTGGGCGTAGCGACCCCCTTTGCCCAGCAATTCTCGGTGATTTCCCTGCTCCAGCAATTGCCCCTGCTCCAAGACGAAAATGCGGTGGGCAGTGCGTACCGTCGAGAGGCGGTGGGCAATCACAAAAACGGTACAGCGTTGCATCAGCCGTTGCAGTGCTTCCTGCACCAACGCTTCCGACTCGTTGTCCAAAGCAGAGGTAGCCTCGTCCAGGATCAAGATCTTGGGGTTGAGCAACACGGCGCGGGCAATGGCCAGCCGTTGCCGTTGTCCACCGGAGAGGGTGACCCCCCGTTCTCCCACGCGGGTGGCGTAGCCATCGGGCAAGCTCTCGATAAAGGTGTCGATGTTGGCCACCTGGGCCGCCTGGCGCACCGCTTCCAGGTCAAAATGCTCTTGTCCGTAGGCGATGTTGCTGGCAATGGTTCCCGAAAACAGGGTGATCTCCTGCGGCACAACGCCGATCTGCCGGCGCAGGCTCTTGAGGGTGACGGTGCGGATGTCGATGCCGTCGATGCGGATGCAGCCCTGCTGGGGATCGTAAAAGCGGGGAATCAGGCTCACCAGGGTGGATTTGCCGGCGCCGGAGGATCCCACCAGGGCCACAATCTCGCCGGGAGACACCTGAAAGCTGATCTGTTTGAGCACCGGCTGATCCGGTTTGTAGGCAAAGGAAACTTGGTCGAACTCCACCCAACCCTGAATGGGAGGCATGGGGCGGGCCCCGGGCAGCTCCCGGATTTGGGAGCGGGTGTTTAGCAGCTCGAAAATCCGCTCCACCGAAGCCTCACCCTGTTTCAGCTCGCTGTAGTTGTTGGTGATGTGAACAATAGGGTCGATCAACATCGCAACACCGGCGATAAAGCCGAGAAACTGGCTGCCGGTCAGGTTGCCCTGGCTAATTTGCCAGCCGCCCACCCAAAACACCCCCAACACGCTCATGGCGTACAGAAAACCCACCACCGGGTCTTGAATGGCTTTCACCTGTTCGGTCTGAAACCGGGCCAGGCGGTTGCTTTCGGCAATGGCACTGAAGCGGCGAATTTCGTAGTCCTCAGCCGCAAAGGCGCGAGTGAGGCTGATCCCGGCAAACACCTCTGTCAAGAGGGCGGCCAAATCCGACATCTTCTCTTGGTTGAGGCGGGAGCGAAACAAAAGGCGATCCCCAAACCAACTGATCAAGGCTCCCATCAGGGGGGCTATCAGCAAGGTGGTCAAGGTGAGAATGCCGTTGAGATAGAACAGGTAGGCCACCACCGCCAAGATGGTGAGCACGCTGGGGATGAAGCGATGGAAAAACCGCTGCACCACCTCTCCCACCCGATCCAGATCCCCCGTGAGGCGATAGACCAGATCGCCGGTGCGGCTGCCGGAAAAATAGTCCACATCCAGTGCCTGCAGGTGGGCATAAATCTGTTGGCGCAATTCCAAAACCATTTGCAAGGAGGCCCTCGCCATCAGGGTGTCTTGGCCATACTGAAAAGCGCCGCGCACCAAGAAAAACACCACCCCAATCAAGGCCAGCATCCGCAATTGCCCCAGATCCCCGGCACCAATGGAGCGGGCCACCCACTCGATCAAGTAGGCAAGGGCGGGCATGGTTAGCACAAAGCCAAGGGTACAGGTTAGCCCCAGCAACAACATCCACAGATGGGGCCGGATAAAGGGAATGAGACGGCGATAGCTGCGACCTGGATGCACAAATCACAAACCAGAAGGGCCTCTGACCCAACCAGCTTACAGGATAGCGTTGCGAACTGCTGCCGGGATCCCTGAAACTGGCCGGTAGAGCTGAAAGCCGCTGCGACCCTTTTCTTTGACCTGGTAGAGGGCCAAGTCGGCATGGTGCAAAAGGGTGGACACTTCTACGCCGTCTTGGGGGTAGAGGGCGACGCCAATGCTGCAGGTCACGGAAAGGGAATGGCCCTCGCAGGAGAAGGGAGTTTGAAAGGCATCGACAATCCGCTGAGCCAGACGCGCTGCCACTGTGGAGCTGCCAATTCGGGGCAGCAGCAGGGTAAACTCATCCCCTCCCCAGCGGGCGACGATATCTCCGGGGCGAACGCACTTGGTTAACCGTTCAGCTACCCCCTGCAACAGGGCATCGCCGATACCGTGGCCGAAGGTATCGTTAATGTCTTTGAAGTGATCCAAATCCACAAAGAAGAGGGCCAGAGATTCACTGTAGTATTGCTGCAGGGCCTGCTGCAGCCGCTCTCGAAAGGATTCGCGGTTCACCAAACCTGTCAGGGCATCATGATGAGCGCGAAACTCCATGTAGGCTAAGCTCTGCTTTTGGGCGGTGATGTCTTCGCAGATGCCTTCATAGCCGAGGATATTTCCGGCTTTATCTTTAACCAAACGGGCTTTTTCTCGTACCCAGATGATCGAGCCATCCCGCCGCCGCAGCCGGTACTCAAAGCCGCGTACGGATCCCTGCTCCTGCAATAGCCGCACAAATTCCTCCCACTGGCTGGGATCCACATAGAGCTGCCGCTTGCCCACTTCTCTCGCCTCGCGCATCAATTCTTCGGGGGAGCTGTAGCCGCAGATCTGGGCCAGCATCGGGTTGGCGGAGAGATACCGACCTGCCGCATCGGTGAAAAAAATGCCCTCTACCGCATTCTCGAAAAAATTGCGATAGCGCTCCTCAGCCTGGCGCAGCTCCTCTTCCGCTTGCCGGCGCTCCGAGATCTCGAGGGCCAGAGACACCAAATCCGCCAGGGATCCGGCGAAGTTTTGCTCTTCTAAGGTCCAGTGGCGAGGGGAGCCAATGTGCTCGTGGCAGAGAACACCCACCATCCGTCCTTCCAGTCGAATGGGGGCATCCAGCATCGAGACCACTCCCATTGCTGTCAGGTAGGAATTGCCGAACTCGGCGGTGCGGGGATCCGCCACCACTTGGTCGGCAGCAATGGTGCGCTCTTGCTCCAGGGCTTGAAAATAACGGGGATAGTCTTTGGCCCAGATCTCCGCCCCTTGAGTATGGGATCCCTCGGGGTTGTCTGGGGTGATCTCGAATTGATTGATGCAGCGAATGCTGGAGCGCTCCGACGTGTAGAGCCAGACCCCCACCCGTGCCACCCCCAGGGTATGGGCGGCTGTAGTACAAATCTGTTGCAGAGCAGCTTGTAAGTCTCCTTGGCTGAGGGCCTTGTGCCGGGTGAGCTCCATCAGAGCCCGGTTGTGCTCCAACAGTTGCTTTTGGCTGCGCTGTAGCTGCCACTCCACTTGCTTGCGTGCTGTGATGTCCTGACAGGAGCCGACAATTCGGCTGATTGGCTTGTTCTCCTCAACTACTGGAGAAAGGGTAACGATTAGAACATGGGTCGACTCTGGGTCGGGAGCGGCAGAGGCCGTTAGGCTCAGCTCAAAGCTCACTTGCCGGCCATGGCTGAGGCAGTGTTCGGTGTGCAGTTGAATCTGCGCAGCCAGAGAAGGCGGTAGACAACTCTGGAGCTCTTCTCCCTCGATAGGTCGAGAGGAGAGAAAAAACATCCTGCAAAAAGCCGGGTTACCCACCAAAAACCGACAGCGCGGTTGAGGTGAGCCTCTTTCTGGCTCCGGGGGCAGACACTCAAGGACAAACAACCCATCGCTGACGCTCTCGAACATGGTGCGCAGCACAGCCCGCCCCCGAGCCTGTACCGGGCGCCCACGGTACATGACCTGGGGATTCCACAGATCGGCCCGCGTCAGCGCATCATAAACGCTGCCAGCCTGGTCTGGCCCAGCAGTCCCCCTTTCAACCATAGGCTAGGAACACCCAGTAGACGCTCGGGCAACGGGGAGGGCAAGCCGAAAAAAACAGCTATGAATTCACGCTGTCTCTGCCATTCTACGGTCATCCTATGGAATTGTTGGGGGAGTTTGTGTGTCTCTCGATACAAAAGATCCCCGGGCTGGCACGGGCTTTTGGGTGCTCCGGAGGGGATATTCTTTGAAGCAACTCTTGAGGTTAATTAAAAGAATTATTAAAAAGCCTGTCCTGCCGACGTGAAGGGCTATGCGTCGCCGTTTTCAAGGTTAAACCGCTTCTGGCTCCCGAACTTGTTCTACCCGTACATCGACACGCTTGGGAAGGAACCAGGCTCCTATTAGTTAGAACTGCTCTCATTAGAAAGAACCTCAGCTAGCCCTGGAAAAGGGATCCCTGCCAGACCCAGGATGGCTAATTCCGCGGGCGTGGGATCCCCGATGCATCGAAGGCAAGAGAGGAAGACTGATGGATACAACTCCACCACTCAACCGAGTAACAGCATAGCTCTATTGAGATTAGCTTTCAATAGCGTGCCGGCAAAGTAGGGATCCTCTTTGATAAAGACTTGCATTAAGCTTGAGGAGTCTGGTAGAGTGCTTACCCAAGTAGCAATTGCTAAAGATTTGCAGTTAAGTCTTCTCAGGAGAACAAGCTGCGGAGTGGCAAGCATGGCATGGCAACAGGTTCAGGCGGGGGTGTGGTGTAGGCAGTTGGGGCAATGGGCGCCTCAGTGGTGGTTGGGCTGGAGTCTGGAGCAGGGCTTTCGGCTCTACCGCAAAGAAGTTTCCTCTGCTCTGCCTTCTCTCTCTGCTTTGAGGATTCGCTACCAAGAGCGAGATGGCTGGCTGGACGTGTTTCTGGGAGAAGCGGAGCAATGTAACCGACGACGGCGCAGCCTTTTGGATCCGGCAGCGCGGGTAGCCTTGCACTACATGCCGGAAGATTTAGCTCAGATTCAGTCCCTAAAGTGTCCTCACGAGCGCATTCCCCTCGAGCTTTGGCAGCGGCTAACCCAGCAGCCGGGTTGAGGACTGTTGAAGGTTAGAGGGCTATTTACTGTTTTTATTGTTTCAGATGGATCCAGTCCGCTGCGGCAACCGATCCTGCCTCTTCTCGCCTTTCCAGTTCTTCTGGAGAGCGGTAGCCTGTTTTTTTCTTCCTCTAGGCAGGCTTAAGCTGGAGAACGAAGAGTAGCGGCTGCAGCCATGACTGTTTCTAAGCACCAACCCAAGCAGCGCTCCCAGCAGCAGGTCGAGGGGCTGACTTCTCGCCGCCTTTTGAAGGGATCCATCATCGGCGCCGGGCAGGTGGGCATGGCCTGTGCCTACGCGATGGTGATCCAAAATACCCTGGATGAGCTGGTGATCCACGACATCGCCCGCGACAAGTTGGAAGGGGAAGTGATGGATTTGGTGCACGGGATCCCCTTTGTGGAGCCGACGCGGATACGGGCAGGGGAACTGGCTGATTGCGCCGGGTCAGATGTAGTGATTTTAACGGCAGGGGCTAAGCAGCGGCCTGGAGAAACCCGTTTGGATTTGGTGCAGCGCAACGTCGAGATCTTCAAAGGCTTGATCCCGGCCTTGATGGCGCATTGCCCTGACACACTCCTTTTGGTGGTGAGCAATCCCGTTGACATCATGACTTACGTTTCCCTGAAGTTGTCGGGGTTGCCGGCAGGGCAGGTAATTGGGTCGGGGACGGTTTTGGACACAGCCCGCTTTCGCTATCTTTTGGCGGAGCGCCTGGGGGTGGATCCGCGTAGCCTGCACGCCTACATCATCGGCGAACATGGAGATAGCGAGGTGGCCGTTTGGAGCAAGGTGAACATCGCCGGCACCCCGATTGGGGAACTCTCGCCGGACTGGGATCCCGCCTATTTGGGGGATATCTTCGAGCAGGTGCGCAACGCTGCCTACGAGATCATCCGTCGCAAAGGGGCCACCAGCTACGCCATCGGGTTAGGGGTGACGCAAATTGTCCAAGCCCTGCTGCGGGATCAACACCGCGTTTTAACCGTGAGCAGCCTCACCCAAGGGGAGTACGATCTGCCAGAGGTCTGTCTCAGCTTGCCCAGAGTGGTCGGGCGGCAGGGGGTGGAACGCACGCTGGCCATGTCCCTCACCGAGAGCGAGCGCAAGCAGCTGCACCGCTCGGCCCAGATCTTGCGGCAAGTCATCGACAGCATCCGGTGGTAGCCTAGATCTCCTGGACTTTTGTCGCTCCCCTCCAAGCTGGGGGATCCCTTGGTCAGTGGGCGAGGGCCGCAGCTGGCGGCAGGAGGTGGTCTATGGAAGCAGAGGTGCAACAGGGGCAGCAATCGCCTGAGGGCCAACTGGAGAAGCGCCCCCCTTCTCCGCCTTGGGCCGGGATCCCCTTACAGAGGGGCCTCGGTCACCGGGTACGGCAGCACGTCAATCCCCTGCAGGCGCAGTATCAGCAGCCCACCCCCCCACCCCACTGGGAGCGGGTATACCGACGGCTGGGGCAGCCCTTTCATCTGGATATCGGCACAGGGAGCGGACGATTTCTGCTGCGCCTCGCTCAGGAGCAGCCCGACTGGAACTTCCTGGGGGTAGAGATTCGGCAGGCGCTGGTGGAACGGGCCAATGCCTGGCGGGACGAGCTGGGGCTGGATAACGTCCATTTTCTGTTTGCCAACATCAATGTCTCTTTGCGGCATCTGTTTGCGCCGGGGGATCTCAGCCGCGTAACCATCCTATTTCCGGATCCCTGGTTCAAAAAGCGCCATCACAAACGGCGGATTGTCCAACCCCAACTGGTGGCGGATCTGGCTCTGCTGCTGCGACCGGGCAGCCCCGTCTTCCTGCAATCGGATATCCAAGAGGTGGCCGAAGAAATGGCAGCTCGATTTTTAGAGCATCCGCAGTTTTGGGATCCCCACCAGGGGCCTTTGGACTCCAATCCCCTCGGCATCCCCACGGAGCGGGAGTGGCACTGCCTACAACTGGGCCTGCCCATCTATCGCTATTGGCTGGAGCGACGGTGACAACAGGACAAATCCGTAATGCAGTAATAACAACTCCATTCCGCCAAGACAATACAGAAGATAGGATATAACCCGCTTGAGTTGGATCCGTCGCCGCAATGTCTCACTCTGAAACCACGGCCTCTGCCGACCCCTCCTCTGCTTGGTTTTCTGTTCGCCGTGGGATCCTCAACCTGCTGAGCCTATTGGCCATTGTGATTGTCGGGCTTTCTCTTTCCAGCAGTTGGTTCCAGCCGCCGCCCCAAACGCAGTTGGATTTGTTGCAAACCGATCTCGCCCTGCAAGCTTCCCGCACCCTCGATGATCCCCGCTATCAGGATCTGGCACGGGCGCTTTTGGGTCAGGATGTGTTCAAGGTGGCCCAAAATCGCTATCAGCAGACCGCCGATAACTACACCGAACGCCTGAAACGTTTGAAACGGCTGGCCCGTTTAACTCCTGCTGGCGAATCTGAGGCGGCCAGCCCAGAACTGGCCCAATCTCCAGAGGTGGATCCCGCCCTTTTGGCCTCCATGCAAGATTTGCAGACGGAGCTGGATGCGCTTTGGCTGCGCCTTGGCTTGCTCTATGCCTACCAAGAAGATCTGGAAGCTGCTCGGCAGCAATGGCAGCAGATCATCGACCTGGAACGTCCCGTGGAGCTGGAATCGAGCCAAAAGGGGGCAGCGCGGGTTTTGCAAGGGCTGTGGGGAACACCGCGGCGCATCTTGCCAGAAGCGGAAGTGCAGATCCGCAATCATCTGGATGGCTGGTTTGAGGCGGTGGCCCTGCAACAGCTTTACCGACTGCAGCAGCGCAGCGATAGCCTGAATGCCCTCAACCAACAGCAGGAAAAATTGGCCTTGGCGGCTCTGTTTCGACTGGCGGTGGTGGGCGGGATCCCCGTGCTGGGGGCACTGCTGGGGTTGATGCTCTTGTTGGGCTGGCTGGGCTGGAGCCTTTGGCGCAAACGTCCGCTCCTGGGCCCTGCTTGGGAAGTGCCTTGGCCGGGGATCGGGGCGCAAGCGGTGTTGACCGGCTGGTTTTTGGGGTTTATCGCCCTCAACGCTTTGGTGCCTCGACTTTACATCATCATTCTCGGCCTGGGGGCAGAGCAGCTCAGCCCTTGGCACCAGGCGGTGGCCCTGTTTCTCACCTACAATTCCGGCGCTTTGCTGGGGGCAGGGTTATTGTACCGTCTCTTGCACGCCTACCCCGGCTGGCAGAGGGTGCTGCAGGTGCGGTTGTGGGGTCCTTGGCTGCTGTGGGGCTTGTGTGGCTACTGGGTGGCCTTGCCTTTGGTGGTGCTGGCAGCGGCACTCTCGCAATTGCTGCTACCGCAGGCGGGGGGTGGGAATCCCATTTTGCCCCTGCTGCTGGATAGCCATGGTTGGGGGGCGCGGTTGGTGTTTTTGGCCGTGGTGTCTGTCTGTGCCCCTGTTTTTGAGGAGGTGCTGTTCCGAGGCTTTTGGCTGCCTACTCTAAGCCGCTACCTGCCTATGGGGGCCGCCATTGTGCTCAGCGCCTTTACCTTTGCCCTTGCCCACCTCAACCTCTCTGATCTGCTGCCTCTGACCATGCTGGGGGTGGTGCTGGGGGTGGTGTACAGCCACAGCCGCAACCTGCTGGCTCCCATCCTGCTGCACAGCCTCTGGAATACGGGATCCCTGGTGACGCTGCTGGTGCTGGGAGGAGCGCGTTAAGGGGGGCTCTGCCTACTTTTTCCTGCCGAAGAAGCGGCTCAAGAACCCGCCGTTGTCTTCTTTGCGGGGAGGCGGCACCACTTTCTGAGCCTGTGACGTTTGACGGCTGGCCACTCGCGTTGGCGGGACGGAGTCCTTGGGGACGGGAACGGGCTGTTGAGTGGTGACCTGCTGCAGCCAGCGGCGCACCTCGGCCATCAACTCGGCGTTGGCAGGTTCTAGGCGACTGGCTTGCATAAAGTCTGCTTTGGCCATGCCGGTATTCCCCTGCTTTAGGTGGGCAATGCCCCGGTGCAGGTAGTAGCGGGCCACGTTGGGCTCAGCGCTGATGGCAAAGTTCAGATACTGCACCGCATCCCGGTATTGCTTGCGCTCGATCATGTCCAAGGCTTGGATAAAGCGGGTTTCCGCAGGGCTGAGCTTGGGAGCCGGAGGTGGGGTGGGAACGGGCTGAACAGGGGGACGGCTGGGCGGAGCAACGACGGGGGAGGCTGGGATCCCACCCACAGTGGTACGGCTGGGGGAAGGGGTTGGGATCCCGGTCGCGGTAGTGGTTCTAGAGGCAGGGGCTAGGCTCCCCTGGTAGCCGGCCTTGAGCAACAAATAGGCCAGGTTCAGCTCGCTCAATTCCTCGGTTTTCTCGAGCAGGGTTTCCATGGAGCTGTATTGTTCTTTGGCCAGCTTCTCCACCCGTCTGACATACTCTTCCTGCCAATGGGGGTGCTCGGCCAAGCCCTTGACGGCTTCCCCAGAGGGCCAAAGATCCGGGGGGGGCGTCTCCAAAAGGCGTTTGATCCGCATTTTGAGCACCGTTTCATATTCCCCTCGCTCCCGCTCTTTGGTCAGCACTTCGTTGGCCGGGTTGACCAGCTTGGCAAAGAGGATGTTGGCGCGCTCTGCACCTTCGGGATCCCCCACAAACCGATCCGGGTGGAGGGCCTTGGCCGCCTGCAGGTAGCCGCGCCGGATCCCCTTGGAGTCGGCGGTAAGGGGCACGCCTAAGATGGCGAAATGGTCAGTCTCGTAGCGGGCTAGCCCTCGGTTGAGGCGGGGGACATTAGAGTTGGATCCCATAGTTGCCACTTCTCTAAAATCTGCTGCAAGGTTCCGTTTTCGATCAGGCTGGAAATCGCCCCATCCACAGCTTCCTTCAGGGAAGGATGCTGAGAGGATACTACTCCCACCAGAGGCATGGGGAACAGGGGCGGCCCCACCAGGCGCAGCCGGGATCCAGCTTGGCGCAGGTTTAGGGCGGCAACAGGCTGATCAACCAGCACGGCATCCAACTGGCCGGCTTGTAGCTGAGCAAACAAGCGCTCAGGGTTGCTGGTGGCAAAGAGACGAATGGCGTTGCCCCTCCTCTCGTTATACGCCTCCAGTAGGGCTGCCCCCGTACTGTTAACTACAATGCCCACTTTGCGGCCAAATAATTGCGACAGTGCTTCAATGGCCGGTTCCTCTGGCCCGGAGGCGGGGGAGGGATCCCGTACCACCAAGCGCTGCGGGCTGAGGTAGTAGGGCCGGGTGGCCAGAAACTGCTCGGGATCCAAGCCCAAAGCTTCCCGCGCTCCCCAGATCAAGTCCACCTCATCCGCTTGCAAGGCCGCCAACTGCTCGCTCCAGGCCACGTAGATGGGATCCACCTGCACCTGAAGGGTTTGGGCAAGCGCCTCCAGGATATCCCACTCGAAGCCGGCGTAGGTTTGTCGCTCCAAGTCGGTATAGAGATAGGCCGGCCCCAGACTGGGATCCAAGCCAACCCGAATGCGCCCCCGGGCCTGGATCTCGGCCCAACGGGAATCGAGGGGCTGTGCCCGCTCGGTGGGGGCAACCTTCCCTTGTGCCGGCTGAGGGTAACCGGGGCCAGCAGTGGCAACCCCAAGGGCCATTGCTCCCAAGATGAGGGCCAGGCCGAACTGTGCCGCCCGGCAGCAATGTCGCTGCTTTCTGTGGAGCTTGCTAACCAATCTTCTACCTACCCTGCCCGACACGGATGTTTTGTAGTCTTCTTGATTATTCTTCAACTACTTCTGTCTCGAATTCAACTCGTTCAACCGGCAAGCTTTCCCGGTTTTTCTAGGTTGGGTGGGGATCCCGCCGCATGGGAAAGGAGACCGGCAAAGGCCGCACCTGGGCCAGTTCTTCTTGCAGAGCAGCGTGTAACCAGCCATTGCTGGCCAACAGTCGGCCACTGTAAACATCCACCGGGCTGCCATCATAAGCGGTCACCTTGCCGCCTGCCTCCCGCACCAGAACGATCCCTGCGGCAATGTCCCAAGGGGAGAGGCCCCGCTCCCAGTAGCCATCCAACTGGCCGGTGGCCACATAGGCCAAATCCAGAGCTGCAGATCCGCCCCGCCGCACTCCTTGGGTGAGATGGGTAAAGTGGCAAAACTCGGCGTAGTTGTTGTCGGGGGTTTCGCGACGATCGTAGGCAAAGCCGGTAACCAGCAGGCTCCGAGACAATTCAGCCGTTGTGGAGACTCGAATGGGTTGACGGTTGCGGGTGGCCCCCATCCCTTGGACGGCGCGAAACAGATCCCCGCGAAAAACATCACAAACAACCCCCAAAACTGGCTCCCGCCCCTGCAGCAAACCAATGGAGACGGCAGCGAAAGGGTAACCGTGGGCAAAGTTGGTGGTGCCATCTAGGGGATCGATCATCCAAGCGTAGGCACCCTCCGGGGATCCCTGCTGGCCTGATTCCTCGGTCAAGATGACATCTTCGGGGAAGTGCCGCCTCAAGATTTTCAAGATGAGATCCTCAGAAGCGCGATCCGCCGCCGTCACCAAGTCGCCCGGACGTTTCTCCTCAATGGCAAGGGTGCCCCCCACATAACTGCGCAGCAAAGCTCCTGCCTCCAGGGCAGCTTCTGTGGCCACATCCAACCGACGCAGCAGGGCCTCCGTCACACCCTCACCTCAAGGTTAAAAACCTGCTACTCAGAATAGCCCGCCTGAGGCTGTGGCTCCCAAGGGATTCCTGAAAACCAAAATGGGCCCAACCTGAGCCCAAGCCCAGTTTCCGGGGAAAGGGGGTATCTCCAAGGCTGCCTATGGTGTATAGTACAGTACACTGGGGCTTGTGGGTTTTCCGGCAGCCCGCCAAGACCAGAGTTCCTTTGAAAGCAGTAGGGTTTTGGGGAACTACAGATAAGACTTTGAATTTGGAAAGCCAAGCTGCTGTAAATGGCGTTGAGCGTTGAGGGGGGAAGGCCGTTGTCACATAGCTACGACGATTTCTTTGCCTCCACCACGGCGGTTGGTGGGAAAAGTCCTCTTCTCAGCCAGGGCTTTGATCTGCCGGCGGATTTGTTCGATCGAGTCCCTGAGCAGCCGGTATCCCATCCGGAGTTCACCCTGTCCATCTGCCATCCTGTCCGGCCCTGCAGCTACATCCTGCGGGAGAGTATCTATACGCTTGGACGGGATCCCTCCAACGCCATCCAGATCGTCAATCGGTTTGTCTCGCGTCACCACGCTTACCTGGTGCGGGTGCCCACCAAGTCCAACCGGACAGGGTTTACCTATTGCCTGATCGACGGCAACCGCAAGGGCCAGTCCAGTACCAATGGGGTGTTTGTCAACGGCACGCGGGTGGCTACTCACTACCTGAGGAGCGGAGATGTCATCTATTTCGGGCCAGAGATCCGCGCCTATTTCTTCGAGGTGGCCCGCATTCTCCCTGTGAACCCCTTTGACATCGGCCCTGGCCTTGGCGAAGAGCATGCCTCTAACCCCCAAAACCCTGAACTTTGCTGAATTTAGTGAGCTTTAGGCGGTTTGGCAAAAGTCATTGAGAGGGATATAGTAGACCAAGTTTCCCCCTGATCCTTGAGTCCACCGCAACGGTTGCCGGGAAGTGAAGGGGGAAAGCGCTCGGGGGGTATTCCTCAGGGCTTTGCGGGATACCGCCTTCCTGTTTGGACTCCGTCCCGCTGACGCGAACAGAGATAGGCAGGATGCGATCGCTTCTTTCCTGAACCATGTTCAGGAGAGTTCAGCGTGAATGTATCAGCTTCAGCTTCCCCACGACACAGGAAGCCACCGCAACCGTTGACAGATCTAAAGCTGCATCGCTAAATTAATTAAGCCGGTTAAGCAATGTGAATTGGGGCATCGCCAAGCGGTAAGGCAGCGGGTTTTGGTCCCGCCATTCGGTGGTTCGAATCCATCTGCCCCAGCTCAAAATCCTGTCGAAAGCACAAAGCGCAAGCCCCTGGGACCCCGTGCAGACCGGAGGGTACGGCTCTGGGCATCAGCAGGGCGCGTTGCTCTGGGGAACTGAGGAATCATGGGGTCGCCTTTGCCAACGGAGGCCCTGGCTTGGCAGGACTGGCCGCGGAGAGAATGGCAACAACCAGAAACCAAGGGCGAGGGATCCGGGGTGAGCTGTTCAGGTCGATCCTTGATGGTGGTGGGAACTTCTTCCCATGTGGGCAAAACCCTTTTGGTGACAGCCCTCTGTCGCATTCTCAAGAAAGCGGGAAAAAGGGTTGCCCCTTTCAAAGCTCAGAACATGTCCCTCAACGCCTATGTCACCCCAGACGGCAAGGAGATTGCCTACGCGCAGGCTCTGCAAGCTTGGGCTGCCGGGATCCCCCCTGCGGTGGAGATGAACCCAATCCTTCTGAAGCCCCAGGGCAACCTGACTTCCCAGATCGTCTTGAACGGAGTGGCGGTGGGCACCTACCGCGCCGGAGAGTATTACGAGCGCTGGTTTGCGCCGGCCTGGCAAGCGGTCAAAGAAGCCCTTGCTCGCCTACAACAGCAGTACGACTGGATCCTTTGCGAGGGGGCAGGTAGCCCAGCAGAGGTGAACCTCAAACATCGGGACTTGGCAAATATGCGGGTTGCCTTGCATTTGGGATCCCCCACTTGGCTGGTGGCGGACATCGACCGAGGTGGGGCGCTGGCCCATGTGGTGGGCACACTCCAACTGCTGGAACCCGAAGAACGGGCCCTGATCCGGGGCATTGTCATCAACAAGTTTCGCGGCTCGCGGGAATTGTTGCAGCCTGGCCTGGACTGGCTGGAAAACTACACCGGGATCCCCGTCGTTGGTGTCTTGCCTTGGTTGGATTGGGTTCTGCCCCAAGAGGATTCGATGGGAATTGCAGCCAACCCCCTGCTTTGGGAAGATCGCCGCGACCGGGCCGGTGGCCAAGCCCTGAGGGAAGGGCGCCTGGAGATTGCTGTGGTGCGTCTGCCCCAGGTGGCCAACTTCTCGGATTTTGACCCCTTGTTGGCGGAGCCCACCGTCCATCTGCGCTGGGTTCACCTTGGCCAAAGTTTGGGATCCCCGGATGTGGTCATCCTGCCCGGCAGCAAGACCACCCTCAACGATCTGTTCGCGTTGCAAAAGACCGGCTTGGCCGAGCAACTGCGCCAATACTCCGGCCATATCGTCGGCATTTGCGGCGGACTGCAAATGTTGGGAGAAACCATCGCCGATCCCGAAGGCTGGGAGGGGATCGCCGGCACCTACTCGGGGTTGGGCTTTCTCCCTTTGACCACCGTTTTACAGCCCACCAAGGTCACCCAGCAGGTACAGACCCAAAGCCGATGGCCTGCCCTGGCCCCCATCCAGGGGTACGAAATTCATCAGGGATCCACCCAGGCGGATCCCTCTGGCTGCCTGCCGCTGTTCGAGCAAGAGAACCTGGGCTGGCGGGATCCCACGGGTCGGATTTGGGGCAGCTATCTGCATGGCCTGTTTGACAACCACCTGTGGCGGCGACAATGGCTGAACTGGCTGCGCCGACAAAAAGGCTGGGATCCTTTGCCGGATCTGGAGGGCCACTATGCTCAGCAGCGGGAGCAATTGCTGGAGCGCCTGGCCGATCTGTGGCAGCCTCACCTGGACTTGGGCCTGTTGATGGAATAGCCCATCGGCGATGGGGGAGAGAAGTGGGGTGGGAGGCTATGTTGCGCCAGGTTACGCCAGCGCGACCGGAAATCCAGGATCCACTCAACCGGTTGCCTCGGCTACCTCTGCCTGACCCGAAGAAGTCCGCTCCGAAAGACTTATGCAACGCTGAACAAAACAGAACTTTGCCCAGCATCGCTGCTTTCTTCCTGCTTCAGCGACCCATGACTAGCGGCAGAGTTCACCCCCACCACCCCGCCAGAGGAGTCTCCACAGGCGTCACTTCCCCCAGAGCTTGAGGTAGTTCTGTACCACCGCAACAGGTTTAGGGCTGCATTCAAGTCGCGGTCTAGCTCCAGACCACAACACGGGCAGCAAAACACCCTTTCCTGCAGTGGCATCTTCTGTTGGTGCCCACACCCTGAACACAGTTGGCTGGACGGATAAAACCTATCCACCACCACCACCTGACAGCCGTAGAGCCGGGCCTTATACTCTAGCTGTCGCCGTTCGCGATAGCGGGACGGAGTCCTCAACTCGTAGAACCCACAGTCTGACAGCGCTCCTGCCAGTTTGCGGTTCTTGAGCAGGTTCTTCACCTGCAAGTCCTCAATCACCACCACCCGATACTTCTTGGCCAGGTAAGTCGTCAGTTTGTGCAGATTGTCTTGCCGAATGTCTACCACCCGCTTATGGGCCTTGCCTAACTGCGCCACTGCCTTCTTACGGTTAGCGGATCCCTTCTGCTTGCGACTCAGCCGCCGTTGCAGTCTGGCCAGACGCTTCCTCGCCTTGCGGTAGGGCTTTGGATTCTCGAATACTTCCCCGTCGGAACAGGTGGCCAGGTGATGGATGCCTAAGTCCACTCCCACAACTTCCCCGGTCTTCTCCACCTGAGGCGCTGGAGCTTCATATTTGAAGGAGATATACCAATGTCCGGCGCGAAGACTAATGACCACGTTCTTGGGTGTGGTCGCCGGAAGTAACTCTGCACAGCGCAGCCAACCGAAGATAGGCACCTTGATGCGGTCGCCAGAAATGCGGATGCTGCCTTCTAGGTAAAAGCTGTCTCGCACTCCCTTGCGTTTGAAGCAGGGGAACTTCCCTAACCCACCCCGCCAGCGCTTAAAGGCTTGCTCCAAGTTGCGTAATGCCTGCTGAGGAGCGCATTTGGAGACCTGGTAGTACCAGGGGTTTTCCTTCTTAACCTCGGCTACCAAGCGCTTGTGCAGGTCAATGGCGGTGGGGAGCTTCTGCTGGTTCTCCAGGGCTTGCCGACAGATGGCCAGGCCCCAGTTGTAGGCGTGACGGGCTACCCCAGCGTGCTGAGCGGCTAAGGTCTTCTGCCGGTTATTCAGTTCTAAGCGGGTGCGGAATCCAAGCAGCATTCAGATAGAAATTGCAGGAGCCCCGTACGGTACCCGTAGGGTCAGTGTCGGGAGGAATGCTATAATGGTACTTCGGGCACCAGAAACAGCTTTTAGGGCACTGGTAACGGTCGATTGGGGGTGCAGTAAACCACCCCAGGGGCTCGTGGTTGGCTTGCTAACTGCAGGGCTACTAAAAGCCCGCTCCGTACCGCCTAGCGGTTGGTGTCGGGTAGTTTACATAGCCGCGGCCAACATGCTTAGTTTAATGGCTATTTCGGGTTTAATGGCTATTTCGGTTCCGCAAAGTAACCAATTGTTCAGCAGATCGGGGACTAGAGGCAGCCCCTGTAGCTTGTTCGCGAAAGCGTCACGCAGCGGTAAGGGCGCGATCCAACAATTCCATCGGGTGATAGATGGGGATCCCGGCTTTGCCCTGTAGGCGCAGATGTTTCTGGATTTGTAGGCGGCAGCCGATATTGGCGGAGACGATCCCCTGAGCACCGGTGTTAAGCAAGTTCTTTACCTTCTGGGATCCCAGCTCATCCGCCACCTGGGGTTGCAACAGGTTGTAGACGCCGGAGCTGCCACAGCAGAGGGCAGCATCGACGGGATCCCGCAGCTCCAGCCCTGGGATTTGCCGCAGCAGGTGTCGAGGTTCCTGGCTGAGCTGCTGCCCATGCAGCATGTGACAGGCATCCTGGTAGACCAGCACCAGGGGTTCCGGCTGCAGCGGGTGTAGGGGAGCCGTTAACCCCACCTGAGCGAGAAACTCCTGAATGTCCTTGACCTGGGCGGCAAATCGGGCTGCTTTCTCCTTGTAGTCGGGATCCCTGGCCAATAGGTGGCCATAGTCTTTCAGGGTATGTCCGCAGCCGGAAGCGGTGATCAGAATGGCATCCAACTCGTAATCGGCAAAGGCATCGATCATCTGGCGGGCCAGGGTTTCCGCCTGCTGCAGTTGCCCTTGATGGTGGGGCAAGGCCGCACAACAGCCCTGGACAGGCGGGATCACCACCTCACAGCCGTTGTGGGTCAAGACGCGAATGCTGGCCTCATTCACCTGCGGGGCAAACAGGCGCTGCACACAGCCCAAAATGAGCCCCACCCGGAAACGGCGTTCTCCCACCGCCGGGATCCGCTCAGGGTAACGCTTGGGCAGCAGTTGCTCCACCTCCAGGGGGGGCATCAGGGATTCCATGGCCGCCAAACGCGGGGAGACCTTTTCCAGCCCTTTTCGGATCCAGGTGCCGATCCCCATTTTTTGGTACAGCCAGAGAGGCCACAGCAGCGGTTGCAGCCGCTCCGGGTAAGGAAACACCGAGAAGATGAACTGGCGGTAAAGCCGATCCCAAAGGCTACGTGGGTAGTTGCGTTCGATTTGCGGGCGGGTGGCGGCAATTAAGCGGTCATATTGCACCCCCGATGGACAGGCCGTAACACAGGCCAAACAGCCCAAACAACTGTCGAAGTGGGAAACCGTAGCCGCCGAGAGGGAGATTTGACCTTGGTTGAGAGCCTCCATCTGATAGATGCGCCCCCGCGGCGAGTCCGTCTCTTTGCCGATTACACGGTAGCTGGGGCAGGTGGTCAGGCAAAACCCACAATGCACACAGGCATCGATCAGCTTCGGATCCGGGGGATCCACCCCATCAAAACCCGGCCCTTGCGATAAACTCATTGGCTTCGACCTATCGCGCTCTCAGCTCTACATGGCCATGCAGGGAGACAATTGGCAGCTTGCCATCCTGCCTGCAGTTTTTCTGCATCTTAATCCCAGAGTGAGGGGGCTGATTACATCCCACGGCAGAGCAAAGCTGCCAGGCCTGGCCAGAGCCTCCCAAAAAGGTCAGCTCCCGCCCTTGGGAGGCGGCACCCGGAAGCCACTTGGCAGCTTCTCGCCCTGGGCAGCCGCTTCCAGCGCCGCTAGGAGGAAGGCTTCGAATTGACGCACCGCCCCTAGGTCGCAGTACAGGTGCGTTTTGGCTGCTGCTACAGCCTTGCTGGCAAAAGCGAGGCAGCGTTCTTGGTCACGAGCAAAAGCAAGGGCTGTGGGCGCATAGTCCTCGATGGAGGGGGCAATAGGCGCAATCTCGGCGATCCCCATCTGCTCGTAGGCTGCTGCCACAAAACGCCCACGGGCAAAGCGCCCAGGCCAGGTGACAATTGGTTTGCCGTAAGCCATGGACTCGTAGAGAGTGTTGCCTGAGCCGAAATGAATGGGATCCAGCAAAACATTACAGTGGGCCACCAAAGCCATGAAGCGATCAAGCGGCTGGTGCGGCAGGAAGCAGACCCGTTCGTTGAGGATAGGGGCACTCTTTGCCCAGCGCGCCCTGAGCTGCTCGCTCCGAGCCTTGGGGGGGATCTCAATCATGACAATGTGGCCCTCGGGGTCGCCCTCAGCAATGGCTGCTAGCACCGCGTCGAAGTCAGGGTGCAGCTTAAACGAAGATTGAGGGCAGCCGTAGAGCCGGCCGTGCTCTGGCAGGCCCAGTTCTGTGCGGGAGGGAATTGACGTTGGCAAGCTGAAAAGTTGGTAGCAAAAGGGGAGGCGGGTAAAACGCACCAAGCGCTCACTGTAGTAGGCTTCTGCTCCTTCCGGTTCCATCGGCGCATCTCCCCCTAGGAAGTAATCAACTGTATCGATGCCGGTGGTATCCGGATGGCCGTAACTAACCATCTGCACAGGCGCAAGCCGCGCATAGGCCAGAAAGTAGGTGGATGGCCACATGCCAATGTCGGGGTAGAAGAGGGCATCGAGTTCAAGGGCTGCAACTTGTGCTTGCCACTGGGGAAGTCGACCGCTGAGGGTCACCGTTCGGTCGCAAGCAGCTTCCAACCTAGCTCGCAGTTGGTCACGCTTGGCTTGTGGTGGGTAGATGAGGATGACCTCAAAGCGGGAACGGTCAAGCTGAACCAGAAGGCCCTGGTAGAGCTTGCCGATGGTGTGGTCGACAAGCAACTCGGAGCAAAAGCCAACCCGGATGCGCCGACCTGTAGGGAACTGCCAGCGGGCAACATGCGGCGCTTCAAAGTTCAACTGCGGCGCCTTAGCCCGAAAGAGCCGACAGAGACCTTCCATGAGCGCTCGGTCGTCGGCGTTGTGGTAGGCAAGGTAGAAGGAACGAAAGCCGCTGAAGAAGTATTGGGTTGGGTCGGTCAGGGTTCCAGGCAGGTCCAGCAGAGCGTTAAGGCCCTCCCGATAGCGAGCTCGCCAGTGGGCAATGGCCGCTTGGGACTCGGGGATGGCTGGTAAGTGAAGCCGACCCGCAATCTGGGTGGCAAGGATCCGCTCGGCCGCATCGGAGGGCTGGGGTCTACATTGGCGGGCCGCCTGTAACACTTCCTCAGCTTCCCCATCCTTTCCTTGAGCTGCCAAAGCAAAGGCCAAAGCTAGATGGGCGTCGAAGTGGTGCGGCTTTTTCTGCAGGGCAAGGCGCGCACAGCTTTCTGCTTCTTGGAGTTGGTCAGAAAACCCGTAGACTCTTGCCTTTTCCAGGAGGCTCTCAACAAAGTGGGGACAAAGGGTTAGGGCTTTGTCAAAGTAATCCAGCGCCTTGGGAAAGTCATAGTTAACTACGGCCAATAGTCCAAGGCAGTAGAGTGCTTCTACCCGCTGTGGGTTGAACTGCAGTGCCGCTTGGTAGGCGCTTGCAGCTCGCTCCCTTTCGCCACTTCCCAACAGCGCACTTCCATAGTTGACCCAAGCGTCGGCATAGGTTGGGTTAAGCTCAATTGCCCGCAAGGCAACCGCTTGCGCTTCAGGCCATTTGCCAATCTTTTGCAACAGAGCTGAAAAATAGCTGTATATCTCGGCATCCTTGGGATAAGCCAGCAGTGCCTGCCGGAAGAGAGCTTCACTTTCCTCATAGCGCTCTTGGTCATGAAGAGATACGGCCAGGGCAAGCAGGGCCTCGCGCTGATTGGGCTCAATGGCAAGAGCCCGCCGAGCTGCCTCTTCCGCTGCCACTGCCTCCCCCTGTGCCCAGCGCACCTGGGCAATAATGGCCCAGGCCAGGGCAAGACCTGGGTTTTTGGCAAGTAGCCGCTGGGCTTTTTCCAAAGCAAGGGCTAGGTTGCCACTGTTGTAGGCAGCTGCTGCTTCCTGTAGCTCGCTGGCTTCTTCCTCGGTGGGGGGCTGCGTTGCTGGCAGAGGGTCAGGAGAGGGAGCTTCTCCCTTCAGGGTGGCGGCCGCTAGCCGCGCAGTTAGCTCGACAACAGCGGGCCCTTCCAAACCGTGGGCGCACGCTTCGGCAAGAACCCGCTCGGCCTCCCCGTATTCACCACACTCCAGCAGGGCTTCAACCAAAGCTAGCCAATATTGACCAACCGTTGGATTGGCGCTGACTGCCGTCATCAAATGGGACAGTGCCGACCGGGGCTGCCCCCGCTGACGGGCAAGTTGGCCCAGAAGGTGGTGGGCGTAGTGGTGGCGGGGGGCAACCTGCAGGATGGCCCGATAGAGCCGCTCTGCTTCTTCCAGGTGCCCCTGCTGGTGGTGGTCAATAGCTTGCTGCAGAAGGTTGCTTAGCTCCATCATCGGCCCTCTAGTTTGGGCAAGGCATAGGGATGAGCAGAATGCCAGTAGTCGACTAGTTGCCCTTGGTGCTCGATAAGCACCTGCTTTGGCTCTATCCCAAGCCTAGCCATCTCGGCAACAATGTCAGCGGCGCGCCATTGGGTTGGGATGATGACCACGTCTGGGGTCTGCGTTTTCAGCTCCTCTGGGCTGACAATTTGCTGGCCAACGCCGGCAACATAGGTGCCAACTTTGTTTGGATCGGAATCGACAACCCAGGTAAGCCAATTGGTCTTAACCCCAAAGTGGTGCATGAAGGCTGCCCCTTTCCCCGTGCCTCCCCAGAGGGCAACTCGCAGGCCACTGTTAGCCAGCTCTTGAAGCTGGGCAGCAATTTTGCGGCGAGCCTCTTGGCTGCCTTGCTCAAATTTGGCTGCTGCTTCAGCCCGGAGCCGCCAGGCTAGCGGTAGCTGCAGCTCAACGATGGCCAACACCACTTCCCCATCGTAGGCGTGCCACAAGCTCACAATTCCACCGACGCGCTGTAGCAGGGCACGCAGCGACTCAGTGCTAAACTGCTGGGGGTGTTCGTAGTAAAAATCCACCAGTCGCCCTGTGGCAAAGACCCGGTCGATACAGGGCACTTCAGCAAGCAGGCGCACAGTCTTTTTACAGCAACCTGCAGCCCATGCCAACTGCTGTAGGAAGGCTGCTGGTTGGCTAAAGTGCTCCAGGACATGACGCATCACCACCAGATCCGGCTGGAGGTGCAGCAGATCTTCAACAGGGTCAAAAAGCCGCGCCTCAAATTGAAACTCACTGGGGAAGTCGTCCGGTTGGTGAGGGTCAAATCCAATGTACCGCCCTTGCCGGCGAGCAGCCAAAGACCGCAGAAAGTGACCACAACCGCAGCCAATCTCAACCACGGTTGGGTTCTCAGGTAGGCGGGTCAGCACCTCATCGACCAGTTGCGCCAGATGCCAGTTCCACAAGACCCCGGCGTTGAACATGAGGTTCGGCTGACTGCCGTACGGGACATCCTCATAGCGGAAGGCGCGATTCCAGACATGGCCACAGGCGAGGCACTGCACAAAGTCAAGCCGATAGGGGGGCATGGCCCGTGCCTCCTCTTCAGTACGTGGCCAGCCCAATGTGGCAAGTGGCGCAGCCCCTCCGTCAAAAAAAGGGTGAGCCACTGATTCGCCACAGGCAGGACAGGGATCCGTATAAAGAGGAGTCATGCTCTACACTTACTCAAGCACAGCATAAGACATGCACGTCGCGTAAGGGAAGCGAAAGAGACGGAGATTGCGGAGGCCCAGCACCTCGATCGTTGCCAGTGTTTCACCCGGAAACTGACGCATGTTGAGCTCATCGAACAAGATCACAGCTCCCTTTGGCATGCGTGGCACAAGCAACTCCAGCGCTAGCTTTGTCTGCAAATTGCTCCTTGAGTCGCTTCATTTTCACCCTCGCTTATCGTAAAGTCTTCCAAGCCTCTGCTGCCTCCTGGGAGAGAGTGCCGGCATAGTAGCCCTGAATCGGAAAGCAAAACGGTTGATCTTCAGCAGGCTTGCGCAGAACACAGTAAAGCAAGGCGTTTTGGCCAATCTGGTTTTTAGTGACCAGTTCGAGGATATCCTCGCGTTTCCATAGCTGTACGAACTTCAGTGGATTATACTCGACGTAGAGATAGGCCATTATCGTGTAGCTGTTTGCCTGGGCTAGATCCCAGAAAAAGGTCGGCTGCACGTTGTAAAAACCGTGGTCGAGCCAGCCGGTAAATGGCAGACCGTGGATCATTAGGCCACCAGGCAGCGTGTAGTCGTGTATGGTTTTCATCACCTGGGCAATATTGAAGATGTGCTCGGCTGTGCCAAGGTTAAAAACAGCATGGTAACGCTGAGGCAACTCGATAGGGAAATTGAGATCCAGCTTGAGAGCTGCCTCCGTGCCATGAAGATCCACCGCTGTCATCGAACATGGCTGCCAGAAGGTGCGCCAAAAGACCTTGGCGATCTCGAACAGCATTCCAGGGCGCTTAGCCTGAGTAATTTCATCAAGTTGACGGAAGAGGGCAGTACGTTCTTCCTCTTTGGCAAAGCGATAAATGTCTTGGCCAAGCTGCTCGACAGCCACGTCGCCGTACCAGTTGGCCTCGCCCAGTTCCAAACAGTCGCCTCCAAGCGGAATAGCGTTTTGTTGCCGCATTTGGCTAAATAGAACGTATTCGATGGCAGTGATAGCCATGGATCTCTCCTTGTTTAAAGGAAGTTGCAGCGGCGGCATGGCTCTACCTGCAGACGGTTGTCCACCGTCGCGCGCAGTCGGCGATAGCTTGGGCTGTTGTAGATGTCGAGGACATGCTGCTCCTGAACGTTGCCTATGGGGTAGCGTGCCTGGCCATCGGCGCAACAGTGGGCTACCACACCCGTTGCCGTGATTGATATGTCAAACCAGCGAGTGCAGGCTATGGGCGGTGCCGTGGGAGGCGACACATCGACCTGGCCAAGCCAGTTCATGCGCGGAAAAATGCTAACTTCGAACAATGGATACGTTGTCCTTACCCAGGTAATGAAATCCTCATCAGCTGCTGTGCCGTCTCCAACACGGGATAGCACAATGCGCATTGGCAAGCGTCCCTCAGCTTTTGCTTTGTGAAGTCTGTCCAGGCTTTCGCGAGTCCGTCTGTAGGGCAACTTCATCGTTGCCTCGTATTCGTCTGGGCGGTGATCGTTGAAGCTAACCCACAAGTAACCAAGATTGGGAAACTGTGTTAATCGTTCCACAATCCGCTCGTTGATGAGGGAGCCATTGGTAGTCAAGGTGATGGTAGCGTGCGGTAGCTCAGACTGAAGATATGTAAGCAAATCGAAGATCCGTGTATCCAAAAATGGCTCATTAACCTTAAAAGGACTTAATTGAAAGCGATGAAGACGCGGAATGTCTTTGAGGTCATTGACAATTTTTTCTATTAGAGAATCATCCATCTTTGCTCCCTTTCTTTCCAGTGAAGAATAGGGACAAAAGTTGCAGGCAGCGTTGCAACGTGCCATCGTTTCCAGATGGACATGAGCTGGAAAGTCAATGTATGAACTCTCCCGCATCGCCAGAGCTCTGCGCTGATAGTCCAGCAAGTTCGGCGGAATTGTGCTCATCTCACTGTCCTCCTGCAGCATGCAATTGTCTACTCATTAAAACATTGCAACAGGCTCCCCCGTGTGGGCGCTTCGCACCCCTAGCAGGAACGCTGCTGCCTGCGGTAACTCTAACCTAGAGCATGACTCTAGTCAGTAATAAGCTCAACCATACTGAAAATAATGTATAATATGTTCAGTACGGATTACTACCAGTTGATCTTTCTGTTTACTTTCGAGTCTGCCAACATGGTAGCCAAAGCAAAGCAGAAAATTGGTAGTAAGACGACACGGAAACTGCGCTTTGGGTATTCTACTCAAAGCTTTGCGGGATACCGCCATTCTGGTTGGAAACAAACAGAATGCTATCGCTGCATAGTTGAACAGTGATGTTCAGCAGTGTTCAGCGTAAATGTATCAGCCATGAACTGGCAACACCTCTTCACTCGCGCTTTTTGGGCGGCGACCCTCGCCAGCTTGTGCCTGCCGGGAGCGGTTCTGGCCCAGGCTAACCTGCGGGAGCTCCCCCCCGATCTGGCGGAACAGCTCACCACAGAGCAGATCCTGCAAGCCTGCGCCGCCAACCAAGCCGATACCCTGCCCAGCCCTTTCCCAGACGTGGTGGCGACCGACTGGGCCTACAAGGCGGTGCTCACCCTCTACTACTGTGGGGCCTACCGGGGGGCTATCCCACCGGAGACCTTCCGGCGCTACCTGGAGCAACAACGGGGATCCCAAACTTAGGTGGGCCTGCACCTCAAGCCGGATACATCTCCTGGATGAGGTGGGCATAGCGCTCAGCCACCGGGTTGCGCTTGATCTTCAGGGTCTGGGTCATAAGGCCGTTTTCCACGCTCAGCGGCTCCGGCAAGAAGCGAAAGTCAGCAACTTGCTCGTCGGGCCGATAGCCAGGGCGCTCTTGGATGCGGCGGCGTACTTCTTGCAAGATGAAGCGGCGCACCTGCGGGTGAACGAGCAGCTCGGTCTCGGCAGTAGGGATCCCTTGCTCAGCAGCCCAGGCTTTGAGGGCATCGAGGTTGGGGTAGATGAGGGCAGCCAATTTCTTTTGGTCTTGCCCGACGATCACGATCTGACTGATGTAAGGAGACTGCAGACAAGCATCTTCCAGCGGCTGGGGCTCGATGTTCTCCCCGTTGAGTAGGACAATGACATCCTTGGCTCTGCCGGTGATCACCAGTTGCCCGTCGGGGGTGAGCCAGCCCAGATCCCCGGTTTCAAACCAGCCGTCGGAGCTGAGCACCTTGGCGGTGGCTTCGGGGTTGTTGTAGTAGCCCATCATCACCTGCGGGCCACGGGCCAGGATTAGTCCTTTTTCTCCAGGGGGCAGCGGCTGTCGAGTTTCAGGATCCACAATGCGAAACTCCGTCCCCGGCAGAGGGGGGCCAGCCGTACCGCGCACATTGTTGTCTGGACGCCGCGCGCACAACACCGGCGAAGTTTCGGTGAGGCCGTAGCCATTCAAGATGGAAATGCCCACCACCTCGTAGAACAGATCCAAGTAGGCAGGCAGGGATCCACCGCCGCTGATGGCATGTTGAAAATTGGGGCCCAACGCCCGTCGTACCTTGCGGTAGATCAGCACATCGGCCAATCGGTGCAGGGGCCAGAGCAGCCAATGTTGCAGGCGAGCCTGCAGGCGCACCCAGGGGCTGACTCCGTAATGCAAAATCGACTGGTTGCGAGCTATCCGTCCAGAGAGCACATGGCTCTCACTCACGGCCATCAGAGCGCGGATCAGCCGCTGCATCAGGGGGCTTTTCTCTTTGAATTGCCGTTGGATCCCTTCATAAACGGTTTCCCAAATCCGCGGCACTGCCACCAGAAAATGGGGGTGCTCCTGTTGGAAATCTTGTTTGATAAAGCGAGGGCTGGTATAGACCAGCATGCAGGCACGGCTGAGGAGAAAATACTCGCAAGCCCGCTCATAAGAGTGCCAAGTGGGCAGAATGGTCAACACCTTATTCCCCGGTTGTGGCTGTACGACCACGCCCAAGTTCTCCACCTGGTGCATCAGGTTGCCGTGGCTGAGCATCACCCCCTTGGGCCGACCGGAGGTGCCGGAGGTGTAGATGATGGTGGCCAGTTGGGATCGCTCCAGCTTTGGGGGTTGGTAGGTGTGTTCCCGACCCTTTTGCAGCCATTGGGAAAAGTTCAGCACCCCTGCTTCCTGCTCATCGGAAAGCAACAGCAGCCGTTCCAGGCCCAGCTCCTGCACATCCGGCCGGATCCGCCTCAGGGTCTTCAGATCCTGAGCAATCAGGGCCGTGCTACCGGAGTGGCGCAAGATGTAGCCCAGCTCACTGGGATCCGCCACAGCGCTGCGGGGCACATTCACAGCTCCCGTGAACATCGTGGCCAGATCGGCCATCAGCCAGCGGGGGGAGTTATCGGCAAAGATGGCCACCCGATCCCCCGGGCAAATGCCCAAAGCCTGCAGGCCAGCCGCCAGGGTTTGAATGCGGCGAAACAGCTCTCCATAAGACATCTCGAAAACTGGCTGCGCGTGGGGATCCCGTAGGGCAACCTGACCGGCAAACTCTTCCGCCAGCACTTGCCAAACGTTCAGCAGCGTCGTCTCAGGGGCAGTGGGAGTAGCAGAAGCGGCAGCAGTTGTCATAGATCTGTACCGTAAATTACGTTTACAGTCTATTAAACCCAGCCTCTCTCCCCAGGTGTCGCTAGGACAGTTCCCAGCCTGTCACCCCATTCACCATCTTCCCCTTGCGGGGAAAAGGTAGGGATCAACACTATAAAATCTTGCGCTGGCAGAACCAGGGTGGTGATTGCTCGCCCCGGCAGATTGCGCACAAAACTTTACAATTTTGATCAAACCGGATCCCATATCTCCCATGGGGATCCCGGCTGTAAGCTTCATGTAAACTACCCGACACCGACCGCTAGGCGGTACGAAGCGGGCTTTTAGTAGCCCTGCAGTTAGCAAGCCAACCGCGAGCCTCTGGGGTGGTTTACTACACCCCCAATCGACCGTTACCAGTGCCCTAAACAGCTGTTTCTGGTGTCCGCAGTACCATTGTAGCATTCCTCCCGACACTGACCCTACGGGTACCGTACGGGGCTCCTGCGATTTCTAGCTGAGCAGCTCATCGTTTCTGGAGGTTGTGTATCGGTGATCAACCCATTCTCATCCTTCCGGTGGAGACATTCTTCTCGCTCTCCAGCTGGGATCCCAGAAGTTGAACCTCAGCCCCCAGACGCTTCCGATCCTTTTGCTTCCCAACGGGAGCAGATGGTCAAGAAACAGCTCATCAAACGAGGGATCCGAGATCCACGGGTACTGGAAGCCATGGGAAAAGTGCCGCGTCACCTTTTTGTCCCCTCTGATCTGCGGGATCGGGCCTACAGGGATTGCCCTCTGCCCATCGGCTATGGCCAGACCATTTCTCAGCCCTATATTGTTGCTTTTATGACAGAAGCTGCTCGCCTCACGCCTGAATCGGTGGTGTTGGAAATCGGCACCGGCTCCGGCTATCAGGCGGCTGTTTTGGCAGAGCTGGCCCGGCAAGTGTATAGCCTGGAGCGTCTGTCCCCATTGGCTGCTCAAGCTCAACAAACCCTCGCTGCCCTGGGCTATCGCAACGTGGAAGTGCGTCAGGGGGATGGCTACCAAGGTTGGCCAGAGCATGCTCCCTACGATGCCATTCTGGTGACGGCAGCGCCCCCAACTGTGCCCATGGTGCTGCTGGATCAACTGGCGGTGGGGGGCACCTTGGTGGTGCCGGTGGGAGAAAGCCCTTCGGACTCCGGTGCCCAGGGATCCCAGTCCTTGCTGATCCTCTGCAAAACAGCCCAAGGATGGGTTCAAAAAGGGGCTTTTCCGGTGCAGTTTGTGCCCATGGTCTAGGGTTTTGCCCCCTCTACTCCTGCCAAAAGGTGGGCGCGAATTTGCAAAGCCAATTGGGGACGGTCGGTAATCAACCCTTGAACAACGGGATTTTGTCCTACTGAGCCGGCAAATGGCTGCAAGCACAACTTCATCACTTCAGGATCGTTCACCGTCCAAACGTACAGAGGGATCCCGGCCTGTTCAGCTTCAGCCAAGAACTGCAAGTTCACCCAACTGTAGTGGGGGGCCAGAAAATCCGCTCCCAACTCCCGGCAACGGGTAAGTAAAGATCCCTTGGCTTGCTCCTCAGCCTTTGCCTCGATCAACAGGCCAACCTTGGGTTGCGGGGACAAAAGCGTTTTAACCCGCTGCACCACCTGAGGCAAAAAAGAGGTGATCACAAATTCTTCGGGGGTCAAAATATCGCTAACGAGGGCAAGGACTTGTTCCTCATAGCCTGCTTCTTTGAGTTCGATATCGAGGGTGATTTTGCCCTTGATATGTGACAGGGTCTCTTCAAGAGTGGGAATCGTGGGTTTGCGGGCCCGAATCTCGGCCCAAGTTAATGCGGCCAAAGGCTGTCCATCCAAATCGGCATCGTGAACAACCAGTGGGATCCCATCTCGGCTACGGCGCACATCCAGCTCAATTTGCTCGGCCCCCACCTCAATAGCGGCAGCAAAAGCGGCCAGCGTGTTTTCCTCGGCGTGGGTGTGCTCCCCACGGTGGGCGACAATCTGGGTGTAGGGGAGCATGTCAGCACCTGATACATTTACGCTGAACACTGCTGAACATCACTGTTCAACTATGCAGCGATAGCATTCTGTTTGTTTCCAACCAGAATGGCGGTATCCCGCAAAGCTTTGAGTAGAATACCCAAAGCGCAGTTTCCGTGTCGTCTTACTACCAATTTTCTGCTTTGCTTTGGCTACCATGTTGGCAGACTCGAAAGTAAACAGAAAGATCAACTGGTAGTAATCCGTACTGAACATATTATACATTATTTTCAGTATAGTTGAGCTTATTATTGACTAGAGTCATGCTCTGAAGCGGGGTTGAGTGCCAGGTTGCGCAGCTCTATTATGATTGGCTCTCGGTGGTTCAGAAAGGGATCCCAGCAGGCGACACTCCCCCAGCGGAAGCGATAAGCTAGGAGAGCATGCCTCTAACCCCCAAAACCCTGAACTTTGCTGAATTTACTGAGCTTTAGGCGGTTTGGCAAAAGTCATTGAGAGGGATATAGTAGACCAAGTTTCCCCCTGATCCTTGAGTCCACCGCAACGGTTGCCGGGAAGTGAAGGGGGAAAGCGCTCGGGGGGTATTCCTCAGGGCTTTGCGGGATACCGCCTTCCTGTTTGGACTCCGTCCCGCTGACGCGAACAGAGATAGGCAGGATGCGATCGCTTCTTTCCTGAACCATGTTCAGGAGAGTTCAGCGTGAATGTATCAGTCAATTAGGTCTCTGAAGCTATGGACGCCGCCGAAATTGCCGCCTTGAAAGAGCGCATCAAGCTAATCCGCGAACGCCGGCCAGCGGTAGCCAAGCTGTTGGAAAAGCCAGACTTGGGCAGCTTGCGCGTGGATGTCAACCAAGCGCTGGAGGAGATCGACGAGTTGCTCCACGAGTTCGAGCAGACTTTTGGCCCGGAAAGCTAGAGGGCTAGCTACCGACAAGCCGTTGCAACTGGGCCAGAACCTCAGCACTGTGGCGGCTGGGGTTCACGATTGGGTCGATTTCTCGCAAAATCCCCTCGGGGTCGATCAAGAACGTATTGCGCAGGGCAACATCGCCCATCCAGGATCCGTAGGCTCGACTGACCGTACCATCGGGATCCGACAGCAAAGGAAACTGTAGCCCCTCTGCCGAGCAAAAGCGCCTGTGGGAGTCCACCGAGTCGGCGCTCACGCCCACAACCTGTGCCCCCATGGCCCGGAACTTGGGCAAATCTTGCTGAAAGCGGCGGGCCTCAATCGTACAGCCGGAAGTGAAGTCGCGGGGGTAAAAATACAACACCACCCACTCCCCCCGAAAATCCGCCAGCCGCCGTATTTGCCCGGATTGATCTGGCAATGCGAACTCCGGTGCCGGAGAACCTATTGGCGGGAGAGGAGTAGTTCCCCACTGGGCCCAGGCAGGCTGAGTCATCCCAAAGCCCACAAGCAGGCCCACAACCAATCCCATGAAAACCCTGCCCAATTCCCTCACTGCCCCTCCGAGACCTCTCTAGAACCCATCTCTAGTTTACATAACTTTATATGAGTCCAGGAACTCGCCTCACTGCGCAGAAGCAAGCCAGCGGGGTGGGAAGCATCTCCACTCTGCCAGCTCAATGTTGCCGCTTTGCCAATTCCTTTGCCAATTCAAGGTAACCACTTGCAGAGCAAAAGCTGCGGAGGGATCCCCAACCATCGCCAGAGTTGAGAGGTGCGTTCGATGGGGGTATAGCGCAGTTGAGCGTACAGTTGCCGCGCGGGGAGATTGTCTTCCAATACGTGCAGATGCAAACAGCGGTAGCCCCACCCTTTCGCCACCCCTTCAGCACTGAGCAAAAGCAGACGAGCAATTCCTCGCCGCCGCCAGCCGGGCAGCACCGCCAAGTTGGAGAGGTAGGGATACTTCCCGTGGGCTGTGACCCGCAAAGAGATCTCGGCAGTGCCCACCACTTCGGATCCCACCGCAGCTGCCAGACAGCAATAGTAGGGATCCCTTGTGGCCAGCCTGAGGCGCAACTCTTCGCGAATGCCCAGCTTGCGAATTGGGTAGATCCAGCGTTGCAGGCCTGAGGGGGGATGAAAAACCTGGGCTAGAACTTCGGCCAAGGGATCCAGATCATTCGATGTAGCTGGGTAAACTACGGGGGAAGGCAACACAGGTTGAGATAGGGCAACCGCAAGCATTCTCCTTATTTTCCCAAACAACTTGCAAACAACAAAACAATAAGTGGTGACCCCCACGGGGAGCCACCACTGAACCGGTAGAACTTGGCCACAGGGAGGAAAACCACCCCTGCCGACGCGGACTAACCGCATCCAAGACTTAACTAAGACTTATTCAGTTGTCTTAACTTGTTTCCAATTTCTAGGCCAGCGCCAGTGGCCGCTCCGACACCAGAATCCGACTCTGAGGTTTACGATAAGATCTCCAGATCGCTAAAACGGCAGGCTGAGCCGTTGATGCGATAGATATCATCCGTGATGGGCTGGTAACCCACTTCCAACAGATCGGACTTGGCAGGAGCAAATATGCGGATAATTGCTCTAGCAATCTTTGAGAGAAAGGTAAACATAGCAACCTCCTGAAAGTGAGAGTGAAACTATGAACTGAGAGAACCTCGAATTGCTAAAGCCCGCAGTCCTTGTCCCACTGAGCGCTGGTTCCGACTCGCAGAGCTTGCAGGTTGAGAGCACCTGAACCTGATCACCGATTTTCCCACCCTGACTCGCTCATGAATGGAGACTCAAAATAGCCGGCTGAGCTTGTTGATCTGGCAAAACCACTTTTATTTGAGGATTATTTGAGGAACACCTAGAGCGCTCTCTCACTTTCCCAGTGGCTTGTGCAGCAAGCCCAACTGCTATCTGCCTAACTCCCCTTTTCTGCTTTGAGGAAAACCTGTCGTAGGTACCAGGTGCTCTGCTGAGCGAGACAACCACTTCTCAGGAGAGTCTGCCGAAGCAACGGATCGGAAGCTTGGATCAAAGCGTTGACCGACAGAGAATTTTGGACTTGAATTTTGGATTTGATTCAATCGAGAAGCGGTGCCTCGCATTTGAGATGGGGATGAGATATTATCCTCCTCGCCTGAATCACTACATTCATAATCTAACCTATAGCCGATCTCTCAACCCAGGTTGGCAACTATTCTTAACAGGTCGGATCATTCCTTTAACTTGGTCTTTTCATCTCTTTTTGATGTAGGTCAACGCAAGGATCCTAAGGATGCTGGACTGGGTTTCCTTGACATCTTTCCGGCACAAGATACCTGCTTTTTTGGGGAAACAAGCCGGCTCGGTACGGGACTTAAGCTCAATGGAAACACACGCAAAAAAATACCGACCAACCCCTGCTTCGGGCTGAATCGCCGGAAAAAACTCATTCCCTATCCTAGAAAACTCAATCCAGCCGCAGCCCGTTTTCTGGGTTAAGACAATCTTTATTCCGGGGCCGAGAGCGCAGGATCAAGAGGGAAAAGTAGGGGGGCTGGTAGTCGGCCAGTCCTTCCAGGGTGGGGAAGAGGGTTTGCTGGGGCCAGCCGGCCCAGACCACCAAGCTGGCTTGTTGCAGCCAACCTCTTTCGGCCAGCCACTGCCAAACCTGAGGGTAGACAGAGGCCACTTTCATGAGGACGACTACCTCAGCCCAGGCACAAGCCTGCTCCAGTTCCGAGAGGGCAAACAGAGCCGGTAAAATCGCCAATTTCTCGGAGCCGAGCACCAAGGGGGATCCCAGGGCAGCAGCAGCGGCTAAGGGAGAGCACACCCCCGGTATGGCCTGGATGGGCAAGGCGGGGATCCGCTGCCGCAGGGCTTGGGCCACGTAGGCGAAGGTGCTGTAGAGGCCCACGTCTCCCTCACAGATGAAGGCGACATCTTCTCCCCTTTCTAGGAGTGGGGCTAGTTGCTGGGCAGCCACTCGCCAGGCAGCTTGCAGGACTTCCGGCTGGGTGACAAAGGGCAGGCGAAGCGGCAAGAGGGTTTGTTCCGGTCGCAGCCAAGGGCGCACAATCTGATAGGCCAGGCCCGGCTGGCCGGCGGCATTTTGGGGACAGGCCACCCAGTTGACCGTGCTGAGGATGCGGGCTGCTTTGACCGTTATCCAGTCGGGATCCCCTGCTCCAGCACTGATCCCCCAAAAGGTTCCCAGACCCATACTTATTACGTATCAGGCGGTCTCTGTACTGCCCGTACTTCCTTCCTTCAGGCGATCCAAGGCTTCCTGCAAGGAGTTGCGCAAAGATAGGAACTTCTCCAGGCGCACCAGTTTCACCGTTTGGGTAATGCGGGGGTTGCTCACCACCTGAAAGATACCTGCGCGGCCCTGCACCAGCTTGGCCAATTGCACCAGGGCGCCGACGCCAGAGCTGTCGATGAAGTCGATCCCTGTCAAATCCAGGATCAGGTTAGGGGATCCCTCTTCTAAATACTTGGTGACCACCTTAACAAAGACCGGCTCGGAAAAGGCATCCAGAAGGCCAGTCAGGTGAAAGACCTGGCAGTTTTCCAGCGCCTCGCGGCTGCCGCGCAAGCTGACCGTCAGAGATAGGGGTTCCGGAATGGCTCTTCTCCTTTCAACCATCTCGACAGAAGGGAACACCTGAGAGAGGCCCCAAGGTGGGTTCAATCTCGGGTGTGGAGATAGCTTAGCATCCCCGTTCTCCGCGGGAGACGGTATTTTTCCGCGGGGTCTTCGGGGGAATTACGCCTGGGAGCAGGGATCTCTTCTTTCTGTTCCCTCGTGGCAAGCCAGGAGTCCTTGGGTAGGATGGGGGCAACTTTGCCGGCAGGGCCGACCTGCAATGCACGAACGGCTTTTGGCAGCCTGACAGGTTTTTAAGGGGTGGGCGGTTGGGAGAAGATCACCGAGATCCAGAGATGCAGCAGCGACAATTCAACCTTTCCCCCGGCGCTTTGGCTTGGGTGGGGGCAGGGCTGGGTTTGGGCTTAACGGCTGCAGCTTTTGGGGCAGCTTGGGGAACAGGGATCTACCTTCAAGATCACGTGCTGCCGCAGGTGGAAGCAACTCTCTCGCAAGCGATGCGCCGGCGCGTGGAATTGGGGGAGGTGAGGTTTCTGGCCCCCTGGCAGGTGAGCTTGGGAGAAAGCCGCGTTGAACATCTGGCCAGTATCGGCTCCATCGACCTCAGCCCTGATTTCTGGACTTGGCTGCGGACGGGGGAACGGGTGCTCAATGTTACCTTAAATCGGCCACAACTGCTGCTGATGGAAACGCTGGATCGGGGATGGGCGGATGTGCAGTTTCAACTGCCCGAAGGGGAGGGATCCCTGCCCTTGCATGGGCTGAACATCCGTTTGCGCCAGGGATCCCTGACGGCCATTCCTTTGGTGGGGGAGCGGTGGCAGTTTGACCAGTTGCAGGCCCAGGTGCAGGTGTGGCTGCCCCACAATGCCCCGCCAGGAGAGGAGGATCTTTTCGGGGGGCGGGCCAGTTTCCAGGCGGCAGCCCGGTTGCGCCCTAAGGACTCTGCACCGCTGACGCGCCTGGAGGGGAGGAGGGGATACCCGCTGCAGCTCAGGGGGGTGGCGGATTTTGCCCAGGCTTCCGGTTCGGTGACGCTTTCTGCGGCTCGTCTGCCTTTGGATCTCTTGCCCAGTGTGGTGCCGGCGGCCCCTTTTGCGGAGGTGCAGGGGGAAACTGGCTTGGATCTCCAGGTGCTCTGGCGGCGGGATCAACCGCTGGAGTTGACGGGGCAGGCCCAGGTTCAACAGGCTCGGCTGGGGCTGGAGATGCTGCCGCATCCCTTTGAAGAGGTGAACGGCTCCGTTGGCTTTACCTTGCAGGGGTTGGAGCTGGAGGGGGTGAGCGGTCGCTTTGGTCAGCTTTCCTTTGCCGAGCTAAAAGGCCCGGTGGTCTGGGAGCAAGGACAGGGGTTTGGTTTGCAGGCGGAACTGGTGCCGGCCAGTCTTCAACAGATCCAAGAGACGTTTGACGTGACTGGCCTGCCGGTGGCGGTGGAGGGGGTGGTAGGGGGATCCGTAGCGGTCACTGGAGCCTTGGATCAGCCGCAGATCCGGGGACAGTTGCGGGGGCTTTCGCCGGGGCAGGTGGATCGCCTGCCGGTGTCGGAGTATGCCTTTGGCTTCCGCTTTGCGGATCAAACCTTGACTTTTGAGGCAATCGACCTAAGGGCGGCGGGGGGTCGCATTCAGGGATCCGGCCAATTGCAATGGGCTGCTGGCTTGGCGGGCCAGTTCCAACTGCAGGTGACGGGGATGGATGCGGAGCAGGTGCTGGCTTTCTACGGGGGAGACTTGCCGCGCCGGGGCGCTCTTCCTTGGGTGGGGCCGGTTTCCGCTCAAGTGCAGGTGGCGCTGACGGGATCCCAACCGCGGGCGGAGGCCAGCTGGGAAAGTCTTGGGGGAGAGATTGCCGGAAGAGGGCAGCTGCAGGTTTTGCCAGAGGGTCGGGACTGGGTGGTGCAGGTGCCGCAGGCGGTGCTGGACGTGGGCGGAGGCCGGGTGGCGGTGGCGGGGCGGTGGGCAGGAGGGCAAGTGCAAGCCCAGGTGAGCCCCCAGAATGTGCCGCTGGCTTTCTTTAACCCCCAATGGACGGGATCCCTCTCAGGAGCCCTCACGGCGCAGGTGAACACGGCTGAGGTGTCGGAGCTGGGCTTTTTGGGGACGCTGCGGGCGCAGGGCTCGGTGATCCTGTCGCAGCCTTTGGGAGCGAGGGGACGGCAGTGGGTTGAGGGCATCCGCGGCCAGGTGACTTGGGAGGGATCCGGACTGCATATCCAGGAGGCGGAGGTGTTGGCAGGTGGCACTCGCCTGGCCAGGGTCGAAGGGCAGATCCCCTTGGATCCCCAGACGCTGCAGGTGGGATCCCTGGATCTGAGCTTTACCACCGACGGGATTGCGCTGGCAGAAGTACCCGGCCTGCCGCCGCTGGTGAAAGGAGTGCTGCAGGGATCCGGCCAGATCCGCGGACCTCTGGACACCTTGCAGGTGACTGGCAAGGCGCAGTTGCGGGGCTTGCAGGTGGGAGATGTGGCCTTTGAAGACTTGGCCGGGCCCTTTCAGGGGTCTGTTCAGGGGACGGAAGTGGATCTGCGGGGGAAGCGGGATCGACTGGCGCTGCAGTTGGATCCCCAGTTGCAGCCTTTGCAATTTCAAGTCCGGCGAGGGGAGGCGGAGGCAGTAGGTCAACGACAGCAGGAACAGCTCCAGGTGACGGTGAATCGGCTGCCGCTGGCTTTGCTGGGGGGCTTAGCTGCCGGGCCGTGGGCCAGTCTGCAGGGAACCCTCGAGGGGGAGGTGGCAGTTGACCTGGCAAGCGGCGCCGCCCAAGGACGGGCTGCGGTGGCGGATCTGCAGTTGGGAGGGATCGAAGTACGGGGCTTTTCGGTGGATTTCGACTACCACGCTGGTAATGGTTCTCCTCGCCTAGAGATCGCCCAAGCTCAACTGGATTTGTTTGAGAGCACCTATACGGCTAGGGGCACCTTAGAGCTGCCTGCAACTCTTCTGCAAGCCGGTTTGGATCCCACCTTGGCGGCTCTCGCTCCCCAAATTGACCTAGAGATCAGCACCCATCAAGGTCGGCTAGAAGATATCATCTCCGCCTTCAAGTGGCGGCAGTGGCGCGACCTCACCACCCGGGGTTTCCAATTGCCCCCCTTGGGCCCTGCCTCGGTGTTGGAGACCGATCCGGTTGGTTTGCCCAACCATCCTCTCCTGGAGCAGCTGGAGTACTATGCCCAGATCTTGGCCGCCCACCTGGAGACTCTGGCCAGCCGCATGGATCCGCTGTTCGCGTCAGCGGTGCGGAGCACTCTCCCGCCGCCCACAAGTCTGCGAGGGGAATTCCAAGCCAGCGTTAGCCTGGTCGGCAGCCTCAACCGGCCTAGCGTCAGCTTTTACCTTGAGGGCCAGAATTGGCAGGCAGAGGAGTTTGGCATCGAAAGCCTTACTGCCAGGGGCAGCCTGGCTGGAGATGCAGTGGTGTTGGAGCCGCTGCGGTTGCGCAGTGGCGAACGTCAAGCCCTTTTTGTGGGCAAGCTGGGCCTAGAGGAACAGTCGGGATCCTTGCAAATCCAAGGATTGCCTCTGGCTTTGCTGGACCGCTTCCTGCCAGAGGAGCTGGAGCTGCAGGGGGATCTCAACCTGGACGTGGAGCTGGCCGGCAACCTGCGGGATCCCCATGCCCGCGGATCCCTGACAGTGGTCAACGCCCAGATCAACCAGGTGCCGCTGCGGGAGGTGGGAGGACAATTTGACTACCAGCGGGGGCAGCTGCGCCTGGACGGCGCCCTGCTGGCCAATGGTGACGAACCCATTCGCCTCTTTGGCCTGGTGCCCTACACCCTGCCCTTTGCCGAGGTGCGGGCCGAATCCGACCAGATCGACCTCACCCTGCAAGCCAAGCATGGCGGTCTGCGCCTGATCAACCTCTTCACCGACCAGGTGCGCTGGGAAGGCGGCCAAAGCCAACTGGAGCTGGCCATCCGCGGCACCTTGCGAGAGCCCAGCCTGCAGGGGAACTTGAGCGTCAACTCGGGGATCCTCAAGCTGGCAGCCCTGCCGGAGCCCATTACCGACCTCACAGGCCAGATCGCCTTTAACCTCAATCAGCTGCAAGTCCAGGAGCTGCGGGGACAGTTGGGGGGTGGATCCCTTTTGGCTGAAGGCTTTTTGCCCGTCAACTCTCGCGGTGCCCTGCAGATGGACGAAACCTCGCCACCCTTAACTCTGCAACTCCAAGGGATCCAGCTCAACCTGCCCAGCCTCTACACTGGCCATCTGGACGGCGAGGTGGCTGTCAGAGGGCTGCTTCTGCAACCTTTGCTCGAGGGGCGGCTGGAGGTTTCTCAAGGGATCGTGGATGTCAGCCCCCGCCGGGCAGAACCTGAGGCCGCAACAGCTGCCGCCGGCTCGACTTCGCCGGATCCCTTCTGGCAGCCGCGGCTCAACGGACTGGAGCTGGTCTTGGGGCCAGGGATCCGCGTGCAGCGTCCCAATCTGTTTGAATTCAATGCTGCCGGCACCTTGCGCCTGTTTGGCACTCCCCAGGATCTGCGCCCAGCGGGCACCATTGCCCTAGAGCGAGGCCGCGTCAACCTGCCCCTTGCCAACTTTCGCCTGGATCGCTCCCGCTCCAATACCGCCACTTTTGACCTAGACAACCCCTTCGATCCCTTCCTGAACCTGCGCTTGATGACCCAGGCCATCGAGGTCTATCGCTTTCCCCAAGAGCTCTCCCCCTTCGACACCAACCGCAACCTGCCGGGATCCCAGCAGAGCATCGAGATTTTCGCCACGGTCAACGGGCGGGCCAGCCAGCTGGCTGAGGCGGATCCCCGCAACGGGGTTCTGGCCCTTTCCAGCAGCCCCAGCCGCTCCCCCGAAGAGATCGTCGCCCTCCTGGGAGGCACAGCTCTGGCCCGCCTCAACCCCGAAGCGGGAGTGGCCGGCCTGGCCGGAACTGCCTTGCTCAACGATGTGCTGGACACGCTGCGGGATACCCTTGGCCTGGATGAAATTCGCCTCAGCCCCATCCCCCAGATCGATACCCGCGCTGCCAACCGCTCCTCGATAGGGCTAGCGCTGGAGGTGGCCCGCGATCTGGGGCCAGCCACTTCCCTCTCGGTGCAGCGCAACCTAACGGATCCCTTTCAGCCCACCCGCTACAGCGCCCGCTACCGCCTCAACGAGCAAACCCTCACCCGCGCCAGCACCGACCTCGAGGGCAACAATGTCATTTCCATCGAGTTTGAGACCCGCTTCTAATGGGATCCGCTCCGGAGTTTGGCAGCAGGCTTTGGATGGCCAGGGATCCCTTGAAAAAAGATTTAGTGGAAAAAGCTGCCTTACAGGTAACGGCTAATGTCTTCTCCTCGCTCCGCCAAAAACGACAAGGCCCGGAAGCGCAGCCCTGCCACCTGGTCGTAGAGGGGGTTGAGCTTACACATGGGCGGAATGTGCATCACCTTATGGCCAAACAGCACCACATCTCGCTCAAAGGGGCAGCGGGCCGGGATCCACCGGCAAAGGAAGTGGGCCAAGCGGGGATCGCGGATGCTGAAGTTATCGATAGCCGATTGGATGGGTCGCAATGGAGCCTGCAACCAGTCGCGCAGGTGAGTTGTAGATTTGAAGTGCACGGAAGTCATGGAACCGGTCAGCTCCTGAGGAGCTCTGCGAGCACGTTGCCAAGAAATAGTTGTGGAACCCATAAGCTTTCACCTCACACCTTTACCTTTGAAGAAGGAGCAACCTTTGATCGATTACGGCGCATGAAATCGTCAATAATCGACAATTCTTATGCTTTGTGTCGAGTTTGTATTGAGGGAAACATCAGCCATCTCTCTTCCCTCTGTTAGTCTGCCTTCTCCAACGGAAAGCTTGCTTCTGTAAACAAGAATCTCTGCTCAACGTTGTAGAGCTACATGTTTTGTCTCCAAAAGTTAACATGTAACGAAAACTACAAAAACTCCTCTGCTCTTGCCTGCTAGCCGATTCACCTGTCACGATCCCTGAGGTTCCTCAGCTTGAACTTTGGGGCCAGATGGGTATCCATCGCCCCTATTTCTAGGATGGAACAAGCCCTTTGGGCGGAGTAGAGGGATCCCCATAATCACACTTGCCTTGGCAGGGTTGTTTTTCTTTTGATCGAGTTTGGCTTGGGAGCGTCTCGGTTGGGAGTTACGGAGGATAACAGCCAAGGGATGCCGGCTGCTGAGCGTTCTACAATGCCAGGAGAGATTCCCAGCGGGTGCACATCCGGCGGTGGGTTGGGATCCTTGATTTTGTCTCTGATTTTGTCTCTGGCTTTCTTGAGAGGCTGCCCATGAAATTGGCCTATTGGATGTACGCTGGCCCTGCCCATATCGGCACGCTGCGGGTGGCCAGCTCCTTCAAAAACGTTCACAGCATCATGCACGCTCCTCTGGGAGACGACTATTTCAACGTGATGCGTTCCATGTTGGAGCGAGAGCGGGATTTTACTCCGGTAACCACCAGCGTCGTTGACCGGCAGGTGTTGGCGCGGGGATCCGACGAAAAGGTGATTCGCAACATCGTCCGCAAAGACGGCGAGGAGCAGCCGGATCTGATCGTCGTCACCCCCACCTGCACCTCTAGCATTTTGCAGGAAGATCTGCATCACTTTGTCCGGCAGGCCCAGTTGGCCAGTCGCTGCGACGTAATGCTGGCAGATGTCAACCACTACCGGGTTAACGAATTGCAGGCAGCGGATCGCACCCTGCAGCAGATTGTGGAGTTCTACATCACCAAAGCTCGCAAAAGCGGGGAGTTAGACGGCCTGCCCCAAAAGACGGAGCGGCCTTCCTGTAACATCCTTGGCATTTCCACCCTAGGGTTTCACAATGCCCATGATCTGCGGGAGCTGAAGGTGCTGCTGCGGGATCTGGGGATCCAGCTCAACCTGGTGATCCCGCAAGGGGCCAGTGTCCACGATCTCAAACACCTGGGGCGGGCTTGGTTTAATGTGGTGCCCTACCGGGAGCTGGGGCCGATGACAGCTCGCTATCTGCAGCAGGAATTCGGCATGCCTTACATTGAGATCACCCCGATGGGGGTGGTGGAAACGGCTCGCTTCATCCGCCAGATCCAGCAGATCCTAAACGAGCAAGGGATCCCTGTCGATTATGAAGCCTACATCCAGGAGCAAACGCTGCACATTTCCCAAGCGGCCTGGTTTTCCCGCTCCATCGACTGCCAAAACCTAACCGGCAAAAAAGCGGTGGTCTTCGGGGATTCCACCCACGCGGCGGCCATCACCAAAATCCTGGCCCGCGAGATGGGGATCCACGTGGTGTGGGCGGGCAGCTATTGCACCTACGATGGGGAGTGGTTCCAGGCAGAGGTGGGAGGGTATTGCGATCAGATCTTGATGACGGAGGATCACACCCGCGTGGCGGATGCGATTGCCCAGGCGGAACCTGCTGCGATTTTCGGCACCCAGATGGAGCGGCATGTGGGCAAACGGCTGCGGATCCCTTGTGGGGTCATCTCGGCCCCCATCCACGTGCAGGATTTCCCTATCGGCTACCGGCCCTTTTTGGGCTACGAGGGCGCCAACCAAATTGTGGACTTGATCTACAACTCCTTTACCCTGGGCATGGAAGATCACCTGTTGGAGATCTTCGGTGGCCACGACACCAAGGAGGTGATTCACAAGAGCCTGAGCGCCGATTCCGACCTCATCTGGACGCGGGAAGCCCAGGCGGAGCTGAACAAGGTGCCCGGCTTTGTGCGCGGCAAGGTTAAACGCAACACCGAAAAATTTGCCCGCGAACGAGGCTTGACCGAGATCAGTGTGGAGGTCATGTACGCCGCCAAAGAAGCTTTTGGAGCTTGAAGGGATCCCGTTGACAACCTTTACCCTGGGTGGGATCTTCCATCTGACGTTTGCCTATGCGTCTCCTGGTTACCGGCGGGGCGGGCTACATCGGCAGCCACACCTGCAAAGCTCTGGCGGCCTCTGGCCATCTGCCCATCACTTACGACAACTTGGTTTACGGGCACCCCTGGGCAGTTCGCTGGGGGCCGTTGGAGATTGGGGATCTCGCCGACCGGAAGCGGCTTGATCAAGTCATCCAGCACTATCGCCCAGAAGGGGTGATTCACTTTGCTGCCTATGCCTATGTGGGCGAGTCGGTGAAGGATCCCGGCAAATACTACCGCAACAATGTGGCCGGATCCCTGAGTTTGTTGGAGGCCATGCGGGATCACGGGATCCCTTACATAGTGTTCTCCAGCACCTGTGCCACTTATGGGGTGCCAGAGCGGATTCCCATTCCCGAAAGTCATCCGCAACGTCCCATCAACCCCTACGGCCAGAGCAAGCTGATGGTGGAGCAGATCTTGCAAGATTTCCAGGTTGCCCACGGGATCCGATCCATTAGCCTGCGCTACTTCAATGCCGCCGGAGCCGATCCCGATGGTGAAATTGGGGAGGCCCACGACCCGGAAACCCACTTGATCCCCTTGGTGTTGGAGGTCGCCGGCGGCCAACGTCCTCACATCACGGTTTTTGGAGATGACTACGATACCCCCGATGGCACCTGTATCCGCGACTACATTCACGTCACCGACCTGGCTCAAGCCCACGTGTTGGCGGTAGAAGCGCTGGCCTCTGGCCGACCCGTACCAGCAGCCTACAACCTGGGCAATGGCCAAGGCTTTTCCGTCAAAGAGGTCATTGCCACCGCAGCAGCCGTGACCGGAAAGCGGATCCCGGTGCAAATGGGAGCACGTCGACCTGGGGATCCCCCGCGCTTGGTGGGCGATGCCGGCGCCATCCTTCGCGATCTCAACTGGAAACCTCTCTACACCGACCTGGCCGAGATCATTCAAACTGCCTGGCGCTGGCACCAGAAGCGACCCTACTTTGGGAAAGCCAAGCCCTCGGTGAGCTAGGAACGCCTAGCCCGGCGGGCGATAGGATAGGGAGAAACCGCCCGGCTAACAACTTCCCCGCCCCGCATGGACGATAAGACCACACCCGATACCCTCGCGGTTGTCATGACCACGGTGGGATCCGAAACCGAGGCCCATCGCTTGGCTCATACCTTGGTGGCCGAACGTTATGTGGCCTGTGCCCAGGTCTTGCCCGGGATCACGTCCTACTATCGCTGGCAGGGATCCCTGCAGACCGATGCCGAGTTCCTCATCCTGCTCAAATTGCCCGCAACTGCCTACCCCCGCCTGGAACAACGGCTGCGAGAGCTGCACCCCTACGCTGAGCCCGAGATCCTGGCTCTGGCAGCCACTCAAGTGAGCACAACCTATTTGGCTTGGGCCCGCGACCAGGTAGGCTAGGGAACAGTGCACAGTTGGCCATGATCGCCCTCTACCCCGGCAGCTTTGACCCCATTACCCTTGGACATCTCGATGTTATCGAGCGGGCCAGCCGTCTTTTTTCCAAGGTAATCGTCGCCGTCTTGAAAAACCCCAACAAAACCCCTCTGTTCAGCCCAGAGCAGCGGCAAGCCCAGATTAGCCTGTCCACGGCCCATCTCAAAAATGTTGAGGTTGATACGTTTTCAGGTCTGACGGTGGCCTATGCCCGCCAACGGGGGGCAAAGGTGATCGTGCGCGGCTTGCGAGTTTTGTCGGACTTCGATGTGGAGCTGCAAATGGCCCACACCAACAAGCTGCTGGCTCCCGAACTGGAAACCTTGTTCCTTGCCACCGCCAGCGAGCACAGTTTTGTCAGCAGCAGCCTGGTGAAGGAGGTCGCCAAGCTGGGCGGCCCCATCGATCACCTGGTGCCCGCTCCGGTGATTCGAGATTTGCGGGAGCGCTTTCCCCCGGCCTGAGGGCTCAGGGATCCCCTCTCCTTCCCCAATCAAAATTCAAAGGGCTGCATCCCTGCCGTCACCGGATCAAACCCCACCGGGAAGCAGGTGCTGTGATTGTAGAGGGATCCCCTCAAATTGGCCCCTTCCAAGCAGGCTCCCTCAAGGTCGGCATAGCGCAGGTCGGCACAGCGCAGATCAGCCTTCGCCAGATTGCTGCCCCGCAGGTTGGCGTAGCGCAGGTTAGCCCCATGCAAATCGGATCCCTCGAGATTGGCCCCTCGCAGATCGGCCCCCCTCAAGAAGGCATACTCCAAGCAGGACTGGGGAAAATGGCGCTCTCCCTGCCGGTAGCGGCTGAGCAACTCTGAGGCCCCTTGTAGAGCACACTGGGCAATGGTTTGAGTCATGGTACTGCTCCCAAATCAGACTGGATGCCTTATTTCTATCCTCATCCCTATCATCGGGTTGACCAGGTTTTGATCATCCCTGCTTAACAAATGATTTCAGTTTTTGAGTGGATCGTTGCCCCCAAGTCTTTTTGATTGAAAAGATCTATCCTCAGAGATATCGAAGGCTTTCCCAATCGGCAGCTTGTGCGGCAATGTTTCTTAATTCTTTTTGTGAAGAATACTTAACGGCTGGGCTTGATCGCCAACTCCAAGCCCCACCGGGAGCGCAGGCTGACCTGATCTTGCTGGGTTGTATGGATCCCTCAACTTCTCCTTTTTCAGCAGGCTCTCGGCCAGAGGGTGTTTCTCCAGGGCCGGCTGAACCGGGATAATGATCGACTGGCTCACATCCGTCGCTTGTATCGAGTAGGGATTCTCTGCAATCGATGTAGACCCATATCTCTGTTCAGGATGTTCACCTTTCTCCAACCAGAGCTCTATGCCCAAACGTAAGCGAATCGGGATCCTCACCAGTGGCGGCGATTGTGGCGGCCTCAACGCTGTGATTCGAGCAGTGGTGCGGCGGGCCCGCGACTACGATATGGAAGTTTATGGCATCAAAGATGCGACGGCAGGACTGATGGCTCGACCGGTGGAGGCGGAGCTGCTGGATGTGAAGCGGGTTTCCGGCATTTTGCGCTACGGCGGCACCATCTTGGGTACCGTGAACAAAGGCAACCCCTTCGCCTACCCTATGCCCGACGGCAGCTTGGTGGATCGCTCGGCAGAAGTGATCACCGGCTACCACCGGCTTGGGTTGGATGCCCTCATTGGGGTGGGTGGGGATGGCAGCTTGGCCATTCTCCGGCAACTGGCTCTGCAGGGGGATTGGAACTTTGTCGGGATCCCCAAGACCATCGACAACGATGTCGGTGCCACCGAGTACTCGGTGGGGTTCAACACGGCTTTGAGCGTGGCTGTGGAAGCTCTAGATCAGCTCACCTACACGGCCATCAGCCACAGCCGAGTCATGGTCATGGAAGTCATGGGGCGGGATGCCGGTCACATTGCCATCAGCGCCGGCATTGCCGGGGGGGCGCATGTGATTTTGATCCCGGAAATTCCCTACAAGCTGGAGAATGTCTGCAAAAGAATTCGCGACCGCAAAGAGCGGGGCAATAACTTCAGCATCGTGGTGGTGGCGGAGGCAGTTCGCACCGAGTCGGGGGAGCCGGTGACCTACACCAACAGCCTGGGGCAGTCTCTCTACGGCGGCATCGGCCATTACATCGGCAACGAGATCGCCCTGCGCACCGGCATCGAGACGCGGGTTATGGTTTTGGGCCACCTGCAGCGGGGAGGTACGCCCTCTCCTCTGGATCGCCTGCTGGGAGCAGCCTTTGGGGTGGCTGCTGTGGACTTGATCGCCCAAGGCAAATACGACCGCATGGTGGCCTGGCAAAATCGGCGGGTGGTGGATGTGCCCCTGGCAGAGGCCATCTCCCAGTATCGGCGGGTGGAGGTGGATGGGGCTTTGATCGCCACGGCCATTGGGCTGAATACCTACGTGGGCGAGGTGGATCCGCAGCTTTTGCGCAGCATTTCCCCCTGATCTTCCGGCAAAAACGACACGTGGGCAGAGACAATCTTCCAGCCGATATCGGGGAACCTGTACCACATCTGGCTTTGGCGGCCCAAGCGAGGGATCCCGTTCACCGGACGGCGAAACTCTAAGGTGACCGAGCCGCAATCCGCCCCAAAGGTGACTACCTGCAAACGCAGCATCTCGCGGGCCAAATTCGTGGGAGGACGCCGTTGGCGAAAAGCCTTGATCTCGTCTCCCCCGTAGAGATTTTCCCCCACCCCAAAGCGCACCACCTGGGGGCCATCCCAAAACAGGCGGTTCAGGGTGGGCACATCATTGCTCGTCAGGGCAGCTTCGTACTGATGGTAGAGTTCGGTTAGCTCTGCCACCACCTCGGGGCGATTGACCAGAGTCATGGGCCAGGCTCTTGTGCAGTCGAAATAGGCCTTGCCATCTTATCGGCTCAAGGAGCAGCAGGAGGTTCTAAAAGAACAGCGGGATCCCCCACCTTGCTCTGTCAGACAGCAGACAGCGGCAAGACATCTCCGGGTAGTCGGATCCAAGTCTAGGGGCTGAGAACGGCTTGCAAAGACCGCACATCGCAGTAGTACACCTGATGGCGGTGGGCATACCCCTTCAGCTCCACAGCCTGATGGGAGAAGCAGGCGGCTGCCTGCCCCAGCTGTTTGGCCAAGCAGGTATAGGTGTCCTGGCTGATCGCCAGGTCGGCGTTGAGGGTGCGGGTAGCGCTCTCGATGCGAAAGGCCAAATTCACCGTATCTCCCAGAGCCGTATATTCTTGGCGGGTGTTGTTGCCCACCTGGCGCACGATTGCCGAGCCTGTGTTGACCCCTGCCCCCAGACGAATGGGAGAAGGCAGCGGAAACTCACCGTTCAGCTGCTCGGTCATTTGAAACAGCTTCGCTATGGCCTGCAAAACCGACTTCACATCGAGGTGAATTCCCGGCACTTCAACTCCTCCCAGGGGAGCGGTGTTGGCCTGGGGCACATGGAACCAAACGGCCATAATCGCATCGCCAATGTATTTATCGACAGTGCCCCCGTACTGCTGAATGATATCCCCACCCCGCCGGAACCAATCGCCCATCACCTGGGAAAGCAGGCGCTCGTCCAGTTGTTGAGTCAGTTGTCCGTAACCTCGCACATCCACCACCGCCACCGAGATCAGCCAGCGGGTTTGTAAAACCAGGGTGTCCGAAGGTTTGGCCGCAGGGCTGGGTTCCGAGCTGGCCAGGGATCCGCTGTGGAACTCGAGCTGGGATTGTCCAAGGGTGAGGTGATCCCCATCCTGCAGCAGGGTGGGAATGCTGACGCGGCGATTGTTGACAAACGAGCCGTTGCGGCTGCCCAGATCGATGAGATAGATGCTGTTGTTGTCGAGGTATTGCAGCAGGGCATGTTGGCGCGAAACGCTGGGATCGCTCAAGACGATGGCGTTGTCTTCATCGCGGCCTAGGGTCCAAGCGGTCGCTCCCGAGAGAATGTGTTTCCTCTGGCTGCCATCCGGCTCTTTTAAGATCACGTAGGGCGCGGCAGTGGCGGCAGATTCGCTCGTGACGCTCATGATGAGATGAATTCTAGACGCGACCACACTTTAATACGATACCCCGCTTGCCTTCGGTTGATGGGGGGTATCCGGGCTCGATTTCTGAGCCGCCTCTGCTGGGAGATGGAGGTCTGAGGATGGGCTTGGCGGGGGGCCGACCCGACCGGTATCATTTTGTGTAGATACGTTAAGGCGTATGCTGGATCCCTCCCATCCCATTCCCGCTGAGCAACAGCCGCTCCGGCAGTATGCAGAGCTGAGGGAGGCCTTTCCTTTTTCCTGGCCCGCTTTGGAGTGGATCCCTTACTTAAAACGAATCTTTGGGGTTTGGGGAGCTGTTGTGCTGGCGGTTTCCCCGCTGGTTTGGAGCAGCTTTGCCGGAGATTGGGGCCACTTTGTCTCTGGGTCGGTGCTGGCGGCCAATGTCTTGCTCGGCCTGGTGTTGCTCCATCTCTACCTGGGATGGGCTTATGTGCGGCGGCGCTTGGTACAAGCCCAGATTCCCTATGAAGAAAGTGGCTGGTACGATGGGGCGATGTATGCCAAGTCAGAAGAGGAGCTGGCTCAGCATCGGCTGATTGTCAGGTATCAGATTGATCCTGTGTTGCAGCGCCTGCGACGGAGCTTGTGGGGCGTAGTGGGCTTGAGTGGGTTGGTGGCCCTGCTGTGGCCTCTGGGGTAGGCAGTTGGTTGGCTGTTTTTAGGATCCCGGACAGTGCACATCACTTCTGATCTGGCTCAAACCTTGCGACCCACCGCTGTGGCCATCGGGAACTTCGATGGCTTGCATCTGGGCCATCAGAAGGTGCTGCAGCCGATTCGAGATTCTCTTCAGGGGGTACGTACTGTCCTCACCTTTCATCCCCATCCCCAAGAAGTCTTGACGGGTCGTCCTCAACTGTTGCTCACTCCCCCTGCCGAAAAGCTGGATCTGTTGGCGCAAATGGGCTTTGAGCAGGTGGTACTGCTCCCCTTCACCCCTGCATTTGCCTGCCAGCCCCCCCAAGAGTTTATCCAAACGGTACTTGAACAGGGCCTGCGCGTTCGCCATCTCAGCGTCGGTTGGGATTTTTGCTTTGGTCACCGTCGCTCCGGCAACGCCCAAACGCTCCAGGCTTGGGGATCCGAGCGCTGCATTCCGGTGGAGGTGATCCCGGAGGCGAAACTGAACGGGGAACGGGTGAGCAGCTCTCGCATTCGAGCTGCCTTGGCGACTGGGGAGGTGTCCACCGCCGAAGCGCTCTTGGGTCGTCCTTACCGGCTAACGGGAGAAGTGGTGCAAGGGGATCAGCGGGGCCGACAACTGGGCTTTCCCACCGCCAACCTCCGCTTGCCTCCGGAGAAGTTTTTGCCCCGCGATGGGGTGTACAGCGTTTGGGTGGATGTGCCTGCTGCTGCGGCAGCTCTACCTGGGGTGATGAACATTGGCCATCGGCCCACGTTTGCCGGTTTACAGCACACCGTCGAGGTGCATCTATTGGATTGGACAGGAGATCTCTACGGGCAAGAGGTGCGGGTGGCGCTACGGGGCTTTATCCGCCCAGAGCGGAGATTTCCCACGGTGGCAGATTTGATTCAGCAAATTCAGCAAGATTGCCAAACAGCCCGCCAGCAATTGGGTTTGGCTGAGCAAGTGGGTATGGTGTAGGGGGATCTATGCCGAAGAGAGCTCGCAAGCGCCAAGGCTCACCCAGGCGCTGGTGCCATCTCGCCAGTATTCTTTTTTCCAGATGGGGGCGTTGTGCTTGAGGGTGTCGATGGCAAATTGGCAGGCGGCAAACCCTTCGGCCCTATGGGGGGTGCCTACCGCCACCAAGACGCTGATCTCGCCAATGCGCAACTTGCCGATGCGGTGGTGGATGACCACACTGTTGGCATCTGGCCAGCGCTGCTGAATTTGTCGGGCAATATCGGCGAAGACCTTCAGGGCCATGGGCTCATAGGCTTGGTATTCCAGGTAATCGACAGGGCGGCCATTGGTGTTGTCTCGAACAGTGCCGCTCATCACCACCACGGCCCCATTGCCCGGATGGTAGGCCTCTTGGTGGACACGGTCGATGGACAGGGGAGCCAGGGTAATCTGGAAGGAAGTCTTCAGGACGGTCAGGAGCATGACTCTAGTCAATAATAAGCTTAACTATACTGAAAATAATGTATAATATGTTCAGTACGGATTACTACCAGTTGATCTTTCTGTTTACTTTCGAGTCTGCCAACATGGTAGCCAAAGCAAAGCAGAAAATTGGTAGTAAGACGACACGGAAACTGCGCTTTGGGTATTCTACTCAAAGCTTTGCGGGATACCGCCATTCTGTTTGGACTCCGTCCCGCTAACGCGAATGGAAACAAACAGAATGCTATCGCTGCATAGTTGAACAGTGATGTTCAGCAGTGTTCAGCGTAAATGTATCAGATTCATGATGGCCCAATAAGGGATCCCCACAGCAATGCTATCGCTTCTGACCATTCCACCGTAGCCCCGTAGGTGTCCCCCGTGTGCCCTCCCAACTGGCGGTAGATCCAATAGCCCACGGCCCAAGCCCCCAGAGCGGATCCCAGCGTCCAGAGCAGCAAAGGGGGCCAAGCCAAGATCCCAGCCCAGCCCAACCCCCCGGTGATGGCCAGCACAAGCAGAGTGCCCGGCCACAGGGATCCCGGCAGGGAAGTGGAGTCTTTGAGGAAGCGGGCGGATCCCTGCTCTCGCAGATAGGGGTACAGGGCAATGGCGAGCAACTGGCCCCAACGCCCCCAGGCGGGCACCAGCAGCAAGAGGGGCCAAGCTCGAACGCTGCTCAGGGCAGCAAATTTCAGCAGCAGCAGCAGCACCAAGGCCAGTACCCCATAGGCCCCGGTGTGGCTATCGCTCATCACCTGCAGACGGCGACGGGATCCCTGCAAGTCAGATTTTTGCCCATCCTCAGTTGACCGTTCCGGATCCCCTTTGTAAGGATTCTTGTGGACATTGATCGCCAAGCCATCGGCAGTATCGGCCACCCCGTCCAGGTGCAGCCCACCGGTCAAGAGAACCCACAGGGCCAAGAGCAAAGCGGCCCGCACCGGATTGGGGAAAATCTGCAGCAGGATCCCAGCCAGGGAGAGGATCCCGCCCAGCAACACACCTACCCCTGGCAGCCAGGCGGCAATGCCCTCAAACGGCAAGTCTCCGACCCACCCCAGAGGCAGGGCCGTGTAGAAAGTCAAGGCTGCCCAGAAGCGCCGCAATCGCTCAGTCCTTGAGTCTGTGTAAAGGGATCCGCCAATCCAGCCCTCTGGGAGAGAAAATAGGAATCCTTGCGAACGGTGCGCCCCACCACAATGGTGAGCTTGACAATGGTGAGCTTGGCCACCAAAGCTCCGATGGCGCCCACCGCGGCCAACACCAGAAAGAGGGCTGCTTTTTCAGAAAGACTGGGATCCGCGGAGTCTGGTTCGAGTTCATGCTGAAGATCCTGATACATTTACGCTGAACACTGCTGAACATCACTGTTCAACTATGCAGCGATAGCATTCTGTTTGTTTCCATTCGCGTTAGCGGGACGGAGTCCAAACAGAATGGCGGTATCCCGCAAAGCTTTGAGTAGAATACCCAAAGCGCAGTTTCCGTGTCGTCTTACTACCAATTTTCTGCTTTGCTTTGGCTACCATGTTGGCAGACTCGAAAGTAAACAGAAAGATCAACTGGTAGTAATCCGTACTGAACATATTATACATTATTTTCAGTATAGTTGAGCTTATTATTGACTAGAGTCATGCTCCATCGCGCGGGTTGGCAGTTCCAACTCAGTCTGCCTTAGGGGGCCGGGAACTCTCTTGGATCCCTTGCCCCGGCTCTCCCTGAGAGCTAGAAGGAATGGGCCCCAGAGTCACCGGATGTATTCCTTCAACACGCTGTTGCGGTTGGGGTGGCGCAACTTGCGCAGAGCCTTAGCCTCGATCTGGCGGATTCGCTCACGGGTGACATTAAAGATCTGGCCGATTTCCTCCAGAGTTTTCATGCGGCCATCATCCAAGCCGTAGCGCAACTTCAACACATCCCGTTCGCGGGCGGTGAGGGTTTCCAAAACGCTTTCCAGATCTTCTCTGAGCAAGACTTTGGCCACCCGATCCTCCGGCGTCTCCCCATCCGACTCGATAAAGTCTCCCAGCCGAGAATCCTCTTCCTTGCCGATGGGGGTTTCCAAAGAGATGGGAAGCTGGGCCGACTTGGCGATAAAGCGCAACTTCTCGATGGTGATCTCCATGCGGGTGGCGATCTCCTCTTCGGTGGGCTTGCGGCCCAATTCCTGGGAAAGCAACTTGGTTACCTTTTTGATGCGGGAGATCGTCTCGTAGAGGTGGACAGGCAGGCGAATGGTGCGGGATTGGTCGGCAATGGCGCGGGTGATGGCCTGTCGAATCCACCACGTCGCATAGGTGGAGAACTTGTAGCCCTTCTCGTGGTCGAATTTCTCGGCTGCCCGAATCAGGCCCAGGGATCCCTCCTGAATCAAATCCTGAAAAGACAGGCCCCGGTTCATGTACTTTTTGGCGATGGACACCACCAAACGCAGATTAGACTGCACCATCTTTTCTTTGGCCCGCCGCCCCCGATGCAACCGCCGCCGAAATTCCGGCAAGGACATCTTGACCTCCTCTGCCCAGAGGGTGTCCGGCACCTCTTCTGGGTCTGACCAGAGGCCCATGCGCTGAAAAACGGCCTCGCGAGCGCGCTCTAGCTCCAGCAGATCGGCAATTTTTCGGGCCAACTCGATTTCTTCATCGGCCCGCAGCAGCCGGATACGCCCAATTTCTTGCAAATAGACCCGGATAGAGTCATCGGTGTAGGGCTTTTTCTTACTGGCCGCCTTGCGCTTTGAGCGACCTTTGGCACCGGCGGCGGCAGTCTCTCCATCCTCCTCTGCTGCCTCTTCGTCGTCGTCATCCTCATCAAAAGCATCAGTGTCACCGGTATCCAGTTCGCTCTCGAGGGTATCTGTCTCGGTGTCCAACTCCAGGGCGCTGGAAGGTGGATTTTCCAGATCCGATTCGAGAAGAGCTGTTTGACCAGATTTCACCAATTCCTTTGCTTGAGCCATGCTGAGTTCCTCGTGATCCTAATCACAGACAAATGTAAGGTGACTAAGGGAGCTTAGACGCCAAAGGGAGAGGAGCAAGTTGCAGCCCTGCTGCATCCCACAATGCCAGAGTGAGGGAGCCGATATCCGCAAGCCAAAGCCTGAGTTGCCCTAGGCAAGCCTGCCCGCTTCTGGATAACCGATTGCTCGGGTCAATCTGGAAGCAGATATCGCTCATGGGGCTCAACTGAACTGGCGCAAGACCCGTCATCTTGGTGGGCGGAACCTCTCAAGATGGCGAGAGGTGGATCTTTCTCTTCGCCAATCCTGCGACGGGGTGGGAGGCACTTCACTGGGGGGGCGGAACATTCAGCACCTCAACCACTCCAACCCGCGAGGAGAAGATCGCTCTACAGCAGGCGGCAAGTGACCCTGGGAGGAACACTTGCGAGCAACTGTAGCCGTTCACACCAAAACGTCTTCCCTAAATTAGCCCGACCTGGGGGAAACAGCAACGGGGCAGGAAAAGAAAATGTTAAATTCGCCTCAACAATGGCCAGAATGGAAGCCCTGGCCAGGGATCCATCCTTCGGCCTAGTCCGAGCAAATGGCTCGATGCTAACTTAAATCAGACTCTAGGTCGATGACACCCTGCCTGTCTTTGACTTCTATGACCCATCCCTTCCTGCACTGTCTCCAGGAACGTGTGATTGTCTTTGATGGGGCGATGGGATCCTCCCTCCAGGCCCAGAACCTGACGGCAGCGGATTTTGGTGGGCCGGAGCTGGAGGGCTGCAATGAGATGCTGGTGCTGACCAAGCCGGAGGCGGTGGAACAGGTGCACCGGGGCTTTCTGGAGGTGGGGGCAGACGTTGTTGAGACCAATACCTTTGGGGCTACCTCCATTGTTTTGGCCGAATATGGGATCCCGGAAAAAGCCTACGAGCTGAACGTGGCAGCAGCCCGTTTGGCCAAGCGGGTAGCAGCCGAGTTTTCGACGCCGGAAAAGCCCCGTTTCGTGGCCGGCTCCATCGGCCCCACCACCAAGCTGCCCACCCTGGGGCACATCAGCTTTGACGACATGCGCTCCAGCTTTGCCGAGCAGGTGCGGGGGTTGATCGACGGCGGGGTGGATCTGCTCATCATCGAGACCTGTCAGGACATTTTGCAGACCAAGGCGGCCCTGGTGGCCGTGCAGCAGGAGTTTGCCCGACGCGGGATCCGCCTGCCGGTGGTGGTGTCCCTGACCTTTGAGGTGCAGGGGACAATGCTGGTGGGCACGGAGATCGGGGCGGCCCTGGCCATCCTGGAGCCCTATCCCATCGATGTGCTGGGCCTCAACTGCGCCACCGGCCCCGACAAAATGGTGGACCACATCCGCTACCTCTCTCGGCATTCCCCCTTTCCCATCTCCTGCATTCCCAACGCCGGCCTGCCGGAAAACATCGGCGGCAAAGCCCACTACAAGCTCACGCCGGAGCAGTTGCGCTTCCACCTGGAGCACTTTGTGCGGGATCTGGGGGTGGCAGTGGTGGGAGGCTGCTGTGGCACCCGTCCGGAGCACATCGCCGCCTTGGTGGAAGCCGTGCAGGGGTTGCGGCCCAAACGTCGTAGCATCGAACGGATCCAGGCTGCTGCCTCGATTTATGCCCCTCAGCCCTACCTGCAGGAGAACTCTTTTTTGATCATCGGCGAGCGGCTGAATGCCAGCGGCTCCAAAAAGATGCGGGAGCTGCTTAATGCCGAAGACTGGGATGGCCTGGTGGCCCTGGCCCGCGAGCAGGTGCGGGAGGGATCCCATGTGTTGGATGTCAACGTGGACTATGTGGGCCGGGATGGGGTGCGGGATATGCGGGAGCTGGTGTCCCGGCTGGTCACCCAAATCCAAATCCCCCTGATGCTGGACTCCACCGATTGGCAAAAGATGGAGGCGGGCCTCAAGGTGGCGGGAGGCAAATGTCTGCTCAACTCCACCAACTACGAGGATGGGGAAGAACGTTTCCTAAAGGTGCTGGAGCTGGCCAAAACCTACGGCGCCGGGGTGGTCATCGGCACCATCGACGAAGAGGGCATGGCCCGCACCGCCGACAAGAAGTTCCAGATTGCCGAGCGGGCCTATCGCCAGGCGGTTGAGTACGGGATCCCGCCCTACGAGATTTTCTTTGACCCTTTGGCCTTGCCCATTTCCACCGGCATCGAGGAAGACCGGGCCAACGGGGCAGCCACCCTGGAGGCCATCCGCCGCATCCGCCAGGCTTTCCCGGAGACCCACATTCTCTTGGGCATTTCCAACATCTCCTTTGGGCTCTCGCCGGCAGCCCGCGTGGTGTTGAACTCGGTGTTTTTGCACGAGTGCCGCGAGGCCGGCCTGGATGCCGCTATCGTCAGTGCCGCCAAGATCCTGCCCCTGAACAAGATCCCCGCAGAGCAGCAGCAGGTGTGTCGGGATCTGATCTGGGATCGGCGGCAGTTTAACGCCGTTCGCGTTAGCGGGACGGAGTCCTCGGGCATTTGCACCTACGATCCTCTGGCGCGGCTGACGGAGCTGTTTGCGGGCGTTTCCGGGAAGGAACTGCGCTCTGGCGGATCTTTTGCAGATTTACCCCTGGAGGAGCGGCTGCGGCGGCACATCATTGACGGGGAGCGGATTGGCCTGGAGGAGACCCTGGCGGAGGCACTGCAGAAATATCCTCCCCTGGAGATCATCAACACCTTTTTGCTGGACGGCATGAAGGAGGTGGGGGAGCTCTTCGGCGCTGGCAAAATGCAACTGCCCTTTGTGCTGCAGTCGGCAGAAACCATGAAAGCGGCGGTGAAATACCTGGAGCCCTTCATGGAAAAGGTAGGAGGGGAAGTGTGCAAAGGCACTCTTTTGATTGCCACCGTCAAGGGAGATGTCCACGATATTGGCAAAAACTTGGTGGACATCATCCTCACCAACAACGGCTACAAAGTCATCAACCTGGGCATCAAGCAGCCGGTGGAAAACATCATCGAAGCCTATGAAAAGAGCAAGGCCGACTGCATTGCCATGAGCGGCCTGTTGGTAAAATCCACGGCCTTTATGAAGGAGAATTTGGAGGTGTTTAACGAGCGGGGCATCACCGTGCCGGTCATCCTAGGAGGGGCGGCCCTCACCCGCCGCTTTGTGGAAGAAGACTGCCGCCAGACCTACAAAGGCCAGGTGATCTATGGCCGCGACGCCTTCGTCGATCTCCACTTTATGGATCGGCTGATGCAGGCCAAAGCTGCCGGATGCTGGGACGACCGGCTGGGTTTTCTGGATGACTTGGAGCAGGGATCCCCCTCTGCCAATGGCCAGAAAGAGGCTTCTTGGGTTCCAGAGGAAACGGATCCCAGCCTGCCCCCTGCGGAGACCACCGTGGGAGCTGCTCCCGCCCTCACCCTCTCCGAGTCCCAAGACACCCGCCGCTCTGAAGCCGTTGCCCTGGAGACCGAGCGACCCATCCCGCCTTTCTGGGGATCCAAACTTCTCGCCTCGGATCAGATCCCCTGGCCAGAGGTCTTCTTCTACATCGACAAGCAGGCCCTGGTAGCCGGCCAGTGGCAGATTCGCAAGCCCCGCGACCAGTCGGCGGAGGAGTTTGCCGAGTTTATCGCCACCCAGGTGGAGCCGGTGATCGAGCGCTGGAAAGAGCGGATCCTGGCAGAAGATCTGCTGCACCCCCAGATTGTCTACGGCTATTTCCCGGCCCAGGCAGAGGGGAACACTTTGATCCTCTTCGACCCGGCCAGCTTCCCCGAGCTGTTTTCCCTGGAGCCAGGCTCCACCACCTATTTCCAACTGCCCACGGTGGAGCGCCCGCAACTCTCTCCAGGGGTGCGGGAATTGGCCCGCTTCACCTTCCCCCGCCAAAAAACCGGCCACCGCTACTGTATCGCCGACTTCTTCGCCGCTCGCTCCACAGGATTGGTGGATGTTTTCCCCATGCAGGCGGTCACGGTAGGGGCAGAAGCCACCGCCTATGCCCAGCGCCTGTTTGCCGAAGGCCAGTACACCGACTACCTGTATTTCCACGGCCTGGCTGTGACCCTGGCGGAAGCCCTGGCGGAGTGGTGCCATGCCCGCATCCGGCGGGAGCTGGGGTTCGGCCACGAAGATAGCCCCGACATCCGCAAGATCCTGCACCAGGGCTATCGGGGATCCCGCTATAGCTTCGGCTATCCGGCCTGCCCCAACATTGCCGACCAACGGATTCTGCTGGAGCTGCTCCAGGCCGAGCGCATTGGCCTCACCATGGACGAAAGCGATCAATTGGATCCGGAACAGTCCACCACCGCCATCGTTGCTTACCATCCGGCAGCCCGCTACTTCAACACTTAGGCTTAGGCCCTCATCTCCAACCTCTCTCAGGGGGAGAGGGGGAACTGTCGAGAACGGCTAGCGGGATCCCAGGCGGGAGCGGCTGTTCGCGTCAGCGGTGCGGAGCACTCCGCAGGGGGAAGCCCACGACCAAGATCAAGGTAACCAGAATGATCAAGGTGGAGAGGGCATTGATTTCCGGGGTAACTCCTCGTCGCGCCGTGCTGTAGATCAAAATTGGCAAGGTCAGGCTCTCCGGCCCACTGGTAAAAAAGGAGATGACAAAATCATCTATCGAAAGGGTAAAAGCCAGCAAAGCGGCAGCTTGGATCCCTGGCATGGCCAAGGGCAAGGTGACATAGCGTAGCTTTTGCCAGGTGTTTGCATAGAGGTCATAGGCTGCTTCTTCCAGGGCGGGATCCAAAAGTTGGAGACGGCTGCGCACCACAATAGCCACAAAAGCAATCTGAAACGTAATGTGGGCCAAGATCATCGTCCCCAAGCCCAGCTCAAAGAGGCCCGTGTAAAAGCGCACAAACTGGTAGAACAGCAGCAGCGCGATGGCCATCACAATATCGGGGACGATCACCGGCAACAGCATCAGCCCCTGCAGGATCTTTTTACCGGGGAAGCGATAGCGATACAGCCCATAGCCCAGCAGGGATCCCAGCAGCGTGCTGACCAGCGTGCTGACCAACGCCAGGACGAGGGTATTTTGCGTGGCCTGCCAGACCAGGGCATTCTGAAACAGGGAAAGGTACCAATCGAAGGTAAAACCTGTCCACGCCAGGCCAAAGCGGGCTCGGTTAAAGGAGTAGACGGCGATCAGCAGAATTGGCAGGTAGAGAAAGCCATAAATGGCATAGCTGACTCCCCGCAGCCAGGTGGGTATCCTTGCCAACATTCGGCCAACATTCGTGTGTGGTATCTCGGTTGTCTCTATCCCACTGTAGAGCAGACCGCCAAAATTGCAGCAACTCCCTAGGCTTTATACATCAGCCTGCAACCCTGTCCATCACGCCAAAGTCCGTTATCAATGGGATATCAATGTGAGGTTATCTGTGGCTGGATTTGTTGAATTGATGATGGGATCCCTGAAGCTGTAAAGACGGCAATCAAAGAACGTGAGCCAAACGAAATGTTTTGCTGTTCGCGTTAGGGGGACGGAGTCCTTGCCTTATTCGGGCAACCCGATACCTGTGACTGGGAAATTGGCAGCACAGGCATTCCCCAACGCCGGCAGTGGGCACTTCCGCGAGGATTGCTAAACTTAGGCTCGGAGTGGTGTGAAAAAGCTGCAACCCATGCCCAAAAGCAGTTCTGGTCGTCTTCGAGAAAAACAAAATCCAGAGGAACCGCACGCGAAAACCAAGGGTATGTCTCGGCCTGTCGGTCGCGTCAGCTGGACGGAGTCCAAACCGTTGCGGTGGGGCAATACAGCCTACTGGGAGGCGGTTGGGTTGATGTTGCTAGGGATCCTGCTGATCGTCTATCGCTGGCGGGGCACCCTGCTGATGTTGATCAATCCCGGCTACGTGAATGTGGCGCTGTTGGCCGGGCTGTGTCTGTTGGGCTTGGGGATTGGCCGTTGGCGAGGAGCCAAAGTTGCCTCTTCTGAAGTCCATGCCTCACTATTGGGGCCGCGGCTGGGCGCAGGACTGTTGATCCTGACGGCCCTGCTGGGGTTTTGGGTCGAGCCACGACCACTCTCCAGCCAAACTGCCCTCAACCGAGGGGTATCTCCCTATCTGGGGGTATCTCGTAGCCAGCCGCAGGCTTTTCGCCCCAAGCTCGACCCGCGTCAGCGAACTCTGCTGGACTGGGTGCGCACCTTGGATGTCTACCCGGATCCCTACACCTATGAGAACCAGCCGGTGCGGGTGCAGGGGTTCGTCATTCCCGACGAGCGACCCGACCACTTTGTTATTGCCCGGTTTTTGGTTAGCTGCTGTGCTGCCGATGCTTACCCCGTGGGCTTGCCGGTGCGCTGGCCAGAGGCAGAACAGTTAACTGCCGACAGTTGGCTGCGTCTGGAGGGGCGCATGGCTGTGGAGCAGCGGGATGGATTATCTCAGTTGGTGATCGTTGCCGAGCGGCTGGAGCCGATACCGGTGCCGGCCAATCCCTACGCCGACGAGTGAGAGTAGGCGCTCAGATATCGGTTTCGCTCAGCTTGGCGCTCAGGTAATCGAAGGGCTCGGCCACAAAGCTATAGTCTTCGCCGGAGCCAAGCAGCTCCAGGGTGCGGGTTTTCATGTTTTGGATCCCAATCACCGTCGGGGCGATGGGCACGCCGAGGGAGTTGTAGGTCTCCCGTAAGCCGGCCAAGACTCGCTCATCCAAAATGCTGTTGTCGGCAGCCACCAGCGCGTAGGAAGCGTAGCGCAAGAAGTAGTCCATATCCCGCAAACAGGTGGCATAGCGGCGGGTGGTGTAGGCGTTGCCTCCCGGACGAATGAGATCTGGCACCTGGGCGAACATGGCCGCAGCAGCCGTTTTGACGATATCCACCGAGTTGAGATTGATCACGTTTACGGCCTTGATGCGCCGCAGCCCCGAGTCATAAAAAGCCTTGAGCGCATCCATTGCCTCCCGATCCAAGTAGCGGCCCGTCAGGTCGTAGGTTTTGATCAGTGTGGTTACGGCATCCCGCATATCCCCAGCTCCATTCTTGTGACTTTATTTTGTAAAGTAGCTTGAGATGAAAAAATGAGAAGAGATTTTGCCGGACAACATCCAAAGGTCAACCTTGGAAAATCGAGCCAGAGCCCGGCAACGGCGACGCTTCAGGCTCCCCTTCGCCCTCAGAAGTTTAGCATGCAGGGGTTTCTTTCCCACTTCCCTCTGAGACAATGGCCAATGTTGTTACAAAAATGTAACCTTTCTGCAACACTCTAGGGATCCGGCGGCAACACCCGCAGCGGCTTGAGCTGGCCTGCCTGACCATACCCCAAGCCCAAAAACTTGCCCGCCTCGTCCAGCACCCGCAAAGTAGGGGCATCGACAACAGGCCGGTCGAGGAGAATGGCCCGACCCTGCAGCCACTGCTTCGCTTCGGCGGAAGAGAGCTGTACCGCACCCCAATCGGCAAATCCCCACTCGATGGGCAGCAGGGCAGCAGCGGGATCCGCGGATCCCTGCCATTTCTCCAGGGGCAGGCTTTCTGCAATGCGAAAGGGGCCACTTTGCAGCCGTCGCAGCCGGCTCATCAGCCCTCCACAGCCCAATTTTTCCCCCACATCGCGGGCAAGGGCACGGATATAAGTGCCGGGGCCACAGGCAATTTCTAGATCCACTTCCGGAAAGTCTCCGGCTCGCCAGCCCAGGACCCGCAGTTGCTGAATAACCACCCGCCGCGGCTCCAACTGGAGTTCTGCAGCCTCTACGCCGGCCCGGGCCAACTGGTAGAGCTTTTTCCCCTGGCGCTTAAGGGCGCTGTAGAGGGGCGGTACCTGCCAGATCTCGCCGGTAAACTCCCGCAAACACTGCTCCACCTGCTCGCGACTCAACCCAGGACAAGGGGATCCCAACCGGATCTGCCCTTCAGCATCGTCGGTGTCGCTACGCTGTCCCAATCGGAAGGTTGCTTGATACACCTTATCCCCCGACAAAAACGACAAAAAGCGTGTTGCCCGTCCCACCGCAATCGGCAAAACCCCCGTTGCTGCCGGATCCAGAGTACCCCCATGCCCCACCTTGCGGGTGCGCAAGACCTGCCGCACCGCCGCCACACAGTCGTGGGAGGTGAGCCCCACCGGTTTGTCCAGGTTGAGAAAGCCCTCCAGGGATCCCATGCCAGGCATAATATGCATCAACAGTTAAGATTTGTAACTGAGCTGCCCCAGCGCTTAACATGGGGTTAACTTCCGTCTCCAAGTTTGAAGCACCTATGGCTCAGTCTGACCTGTCCTCTCAGCCTATCTGGCAACGCCTCCTGATGATTGCCCCCTTTTTCCTGTGGGGCTCGGCGATGGTGGTGATGCGAGACGCCCTCTCCGAGACCACCCCCCTCTTTATTGCCATTCTGCGGTTGTTGCCAGCAGGGATCCTGGTTCTGGCCTTTCGGCTCTGGCAGGGGCGGGGTTCTGCGGCCTCTCACGCCTGGCATCCCAGAGGGCTGCGCGGCTGGCTATGGGTGTTGGCGTTTGCGCTGGTGGATGGCACATGTTTTCAGGGATTTTTGGCCCAAGGGCTGAAAGAGACAGGGGCGGGCCTGGGATCCGTGCTCATTGACTCGCAGCCGCTGGCGGTGGCTTTGATGGCCACCTGGTTTTACCGCGAGCGGATGGGATCCCTAGGCTGGCTGAGCCTGGGGCTGGGAGTTTTCGGCATTGGCCTCATCGGCCTATCCGGTGGGGGATCCCTGCAGTTGGGGGCCGGCGTCGTTTGGATGTTGATGGCCTCCCTGTCGATGGCCATCGGCACCGTGATGATGCCCAAGGTGGCGGAGGTGGCGGATCCGGTGCTGGCGACGGGCTGGCACATGGTGTTGGGCAGCCTGCCCTTGATCCTGCTGTCGGGACTGACGGAGACTCAGCAATGGCAACACCTGAGCGGAACCCACTGGCTGGGCCTTCTCTACGCTTCGGTGATGGGGAGCGCCTTGGCCTATGCCCTCTTCTTCTATTTCGCCTCCCAGGAAAACCTCACCGAGTTCAGCTCCCTGACCTTCCTCACTCCCATCTTTGCCCTGCTGTTTGGCAGCACCTTTCTGGGGGAATCGCTGACGCGGCTGCAATGGCTGGGAGTGGGCATCACTCTGGTCTGTGTGTACTTGATTAACCACCGGCAAGAATGGCAGGAGCGCCTGCGCCTGGGCTGGAAAGGGATCCTCTCGGAGCTGGGTTTGGATTGGCTGGTGAGCGCCTTCAGCACCGTCGAGATCCGCGATGGCAACCCCGACTGATCAAAGCTTGGGCAGGGATCCCTCAGGGGGGTAAGAACCCCATAGCCTCTCTCACCGTTTTTAGCGTTTGCTCGGCGATGGCCCGGGCCTTAGCGGCATTCTCCCGAATCAGAACGAGCAGGTGGTCGGGGTTGCTCCACAGTTCCCGGTAGCGCTGCTGAATGGGCTCCAGGGCAGCGATGATGCTGTCGGCGAGGAGGGGCTTGAACTGTCCCCACCCCATCTCGGCACACTCAGCCGCCACCGCCTCCTTGCTTTTGCCGGAGGTGAGCATGTAAATCGTCAACAAATTGTGGGCTTCGGGACGAGCCGGATCGTCAAAAGTAATGCCCCGAATGGGGTCGGTCTTGCATTTTTGGATCTTCTTGCGGATGGTATCTGGGTCATCCAGCAGATGGATACGGCTGAAATCCGAGGGATCCGACTTGGACATCTTCCGCGTACCGTCGGTTAAGCTCATCACCCGCGCCCCCTCCGGACGAATCAGGGCCTCCGGGATCAGAAACACCTCTCCAAAACGGTCATTGAAGCGGCGAGCGATGTCCCGACACAGCTCAATATGCTGCCGCTGATCCTCCCCCACCGGCACATACTTGGGTTGGTAGAGCAAAATATCTGCCGCCTGCAAAATCGGGTAGCTGAACAAGCCAACGCTGGTCTCCTCTCCCTGTTTTTCTTTCTTCTCCTTGTATTGGATCATGCGCTCCGCCCAGTTCATGGGGGTGATGGTGTTGAACAGCCAGGCCAGCTCCGTATGGGCAGGCACGTGGGACTGGACGAACAGCACACAATGCTCCAGGCTGAGACCGCAGGCCAAATAAAGGGCAAACAGCGAACGGGTACGCTCCCTCAGCAGCTTGGGATCCTGAGGGACGGTGATGGCGTGTTGATCGACGATGCAAAAAAAGTTCTCGTAGTGCTCCTGCTCGGCCACCCAGTTTTTAATTGCCCCCAAGTAGTTGCCCAAATGCAGTTCGCCAGAGGGCTGAATGCCAGAGAGGGTGCGCGGCTTGGCCATAGGGAAAGCAAATCTCAAACGCCAACAAGACGGAGGACAAGAGCAAGGAAAGTCTTTTTCAGGATATCAAGAGAGGCGCAACCCGTTGGTTCATGATGGAAAAAAGACGCCCAACCCCACACCATGTTAGACTCAGAACCCGAACTGTTACGTGCTGCCAACCACTATGTGCTGCTGATCCCGGGCTTGCCGGAGCAATTTCTCAGCCCTGAGGAATTGCAGGAGTTTCTCGTGCGGCTGTTGCAGGAGCATCCCCACCTGGTGGATGCAGATCTGGCCCGCTATCCCACCCCTCAAGCGCAGGCACAGCGGCTGATCGACACCGCCTGTGAGATCGAAGTTTCCCCCGGCGAAACCGTGCAGTGGCATCCTGTGCGCCTGAGCAAGCGCTCCTCGACACGGTCTTAACAGGCTCGGAAGTTCCTTGGCCAAGCCGTTCGCAGCCTCGTTGCAGCAGCGTTGCAGTTCCCCTCCCGCAGGCATAGCAAAAACCTCACCAGAGGTGGGGCGGGCAGTACGGGGTTGTGTTTCGGATCCCGCCTTGAGCGTGATACAACGCAAGAGTAGAGCATGACTCTAGTCAATAATAAGCTCAACTATACTGAAAATAATGTATAACATGTTCAGTACGGATTACTACCAGTTGATCTTTCTGTTTACTTTCGAGTCTGCCAACATGGTAGCCAAAGCAAAGCAGAAAATTGGTAGTAAGACGACACGGAAACTGCGCTTTGGGTATTCTACTCAAAGCTTTGCGGGATACTGCCATTCTGTTTGGACTCCGTCCCGCTAACGCGAATGGAAACAAACAGAATGCTATCGCTGCATAGTTGAACAGTGATGTTCAGCAGTGTTCAGCGTAAATGTATCAGATCCTTAGTCCTAAACTTAGAAGGGGTCAGCCATGCCGCGCAGCATGAAGAACGACAACTTCATTGACAAGACCTTCACCGTCATGGCCGATCTGATCCTGAAACTGCTGCCAGGGGTGAGTTCCGAGGAAAAGAAAGCCTTTGCCTACTACCGGGATGGCATGGCCGCTCAGAGCGAAGGAGAATACGCCGAGGCCCTAGAAAACTACAGAGAAGCCCTCGCCCTCGAGCAAGGGGAAGAAGACCGCAGCTACATTCTCTACAACATGGGCCTGATCTACCAGAGCAACGGCGAGCTTGACAAAGCCCTCGACCACTACCACCAAGCTCTGGAGTTAAACCCAAGACTTTGCTCTGCCCTGAACAACATTGCCGTATTGCTGCACCACAAGGGCGAGCTGAGCCTGCAAGCCGGGGATGAGGAAACAGCAGAGGCCCTGTTCAACGAGGCTGCCCAGTACTGGATTCGGGCCATTCGCATTGCCCCCAACAACTACATCGAGGCCCAAAACTGGCTGAAAACCACCGGGCGCGCCAACCTGGAGGTGTACTGAGCTTTCCTGCAGAAGGACTCCGTTCCGTTAACGCGAACGGTTGATCTCGGCTACCCTGGGCTAAGTCAAGTCGATAATCTGGGAGCCGGAGGAGAGGATGCTGAAACGGGAAGAAGTCCAACATGTTGCTCACTTGGCTCGTCTGGAGCTGACCGAGGAGGAAGAGATCCAGTTCACAGAGCAGCTAGCAGACATCTTGGCCTACGTGGAGCAACTGAAGGAGCTGGACACGGAGGGGGTAGAGCCCACCTTTCACGTCCTGGACATGGAACTGCCCACCCGCCCCGATGAAGTCGAGCCCTACCCGGATATCGAAGGGATCCTGGCCAACGCCCCTGACCGGGCAGACATGTTCTTCAAGGTGCCCCGCATTTTGGAAGGGGAAGACTGACATGGGTCGGCAGGGATTCGAACCCTGGGCCAATCGGTTAAAAGCCGAGTGCTCTACCGCTGAGCTACCGACCCAAGTTTGCAGCTTCGTCATATTAGCAAAGCTTCTGTCACATTCGCAAAGGTTCTGGCCGTATCCCCAAAAATCTTGCTATGCTGGACTCAAGTCAACCCTGGGGCTGTAACGGTTTCGACGGGGTGGCGAACATGGGTTCATGAGGCAGGTCGGGATTGAGCTTATCCCGTTACCACCAGGCTCAAAACAGTACGTGCGAACAACGTCGTACCCTTTGCTCGTAAAGCGGCTGCTTTGGCTGCCTAAGGCTCAGTAACCGAAAACTTACTCTGAGCTCGAGGATCTGCTCACGACCCCGTTAAGTGGGCGGATCACAACCCCAACGGGTGCAGCTCTCTACTCTGGCTCCGTCGAGGGAGAGACTAAGATTAGGCGGAGAACTCCCATCGCTGGGATCCAAACGGCGATCCCCGCCTCGAGGGTCAAAGAGGCTAAACCTGTGAATGAGTGATCCCTCAGTACCCATCTCGGACACGGGTTCGACTCCCGTCAGCTCCATCTCCCAGCAGTTAACTACGAGCCAAAAACTGCCAGCTTTCAGCCATGCCCTAGGAGCAGATCCTGCTCAGTTTCTAAAGGTTTTACGGAGCGTGGGCGAGTTTGATGACAAGGTGCCGGTTTTTGTCCACCGCAACCCAGCCCTGCTGGCGAAAGCGGTTTAGGAGACGGGTAATGGTGACCCGGGTAGTGCCGATGGCATTGGCCAAGTCCTGGTGGGTAAGGCGCACTTGCAGGCGCACCCCTGTTGCAACCGGGGATCCCAGCTCCACAGCCAAAAGGGAGAGCAACTGGCGCAGCCGATCCTCTACCCGCCGCCGTCCGGCCAAGGCGAGCAATGCTTCGGTTTGGCGCAGCCGACGCACCACCTGCTTGAGCAGCCCTTGACTCAGGATCTCTGAGGCTTCCACCTCTGCTGCCGGCAGCCGCAGCACATCAACTGCCGTCAAAGCCTTGGCTTGGTAGGGATCCAACATCGTCAGCGGGGATCCCAGGGGCATGGAAGGGCCGGCAAACCCCAACAGCGCCTCACCACCATTGGGATAGAGGGTGGTCAACTGCACCACCCCCCGACAGACGATCACCCATTCATCAGGAAACAGAGGGATAACCTGGCCGGGAGTGTAGGGGGATAAACTGCGGCTGCGGTAGAGGTCTTCCAGCAGTTGGCGCTCCCGTGTGGACAGGCCGGCAGCAAAATGGCTAGGCATCGCTTCAGGCATAGGCTGGCTCCGCTAGGAAAACTGGGCGCACCAGTCGTTGGGCTCCCCCTTGCAAACCAACAGCAATGGGCTGGCCGTCAATGCTGAGGTTGGGGCATGAGATAAGTGTTCCCGACAACACCTTAGCGCTTGCCTTCCAGCCTGAGGTAAAGGCAAAGTTATGCACAGGTTAAGTGTGGCTGCCTCGAGAGAAGAGACAAAAGGGGAACCCGGCAAAGCTGCAGGGATCCTAATCCGCTAGGATCGAAACCAGGGTGCTCCGCACCGCCGACGCGAAAGTGTTCAAGCCCTCAGGAGATCTGTCGTGACGCTGATGGTTCGTGTGATTACCCCCGACCGCACGGTTTGGGATGCCCCCAGCGAGGAAGTGATCCTCCCTGCCACTTCGGGCCAATTGGGCATTCTCACTGGGCACGCCCCCCTCTTAACTGCTATCGGCAATGGCGTTATGCGGGTCAAAGCCGATGGAAAGTGGTTGGCCATTGCGGTCATGGGCGGATTTGCAGAAGTCGAAAATAACGAGGTAACCGTCCTGGTCAACCGAGCAGAGCGGGGTGAAAAAGTGGATAAGGCAGCGGCTCAGGCCCTCTTGGACGAAGCAAGCAAAGTTTTGAATACCAGCAGCGACAAGCAAGAGCGCTTGCAAGCCAAGTTGGATCAACAGCGAGCCAGGGCCTTGATCCAAGCTGCCGAGATGGGCAGCAAGACTGGAAGCTGACCCTGTCCCGGCGCGGGATCTGCAGATGGAGCTCAAGCTGCAGGAGAGATGGAGGGGCTGAGGCGCAGCCAGGGGGCCATTTTCGATCTTTGGGGATTGGCTTTGTTAGCTAGACCGGCGGGAAGCCCCGCCTTCTGTTAGTGACTAGTGGCTGGTCACTATCCACTCACCACTATCCAGGGTGAGGGTCGGGATAAAAGGCAAGGACACGATGCTTTGTCCTTACTGGTGCTATGACCGGCGTAGCAGGATTTTATACCCTCATCATGAGAACTGCTTACCAGTATCGCTTACGCCCTACCTCTAGCCAAGTTGCTCTAATGGAGCAATAGCTAGACTTGTTACGCAAGCAGTACAACTACCGCTTGGCAGAGCGCTTTGCGTGGTGGGAACACAATCGCTGTGCTATCAATGCTTGTCCCTTAATCTGTCACTTGCCTGAGCTGAAAGACAAGCCCGATTTCTACTCCCAAAAACGGGACTTGGTGAAGACGAAAGCCCTGTTTCCGCAGTACAGAGCAGTCCATTCGCAAGTCCTCCAGAACTGCATAGAGCGAGTGCACAAAGCATTCGACCGCTGGCTGAAGGGGGACGGTAACGGCAAGCGGGCAGGGAAACCCAGATTCAAGGGAGCTGGGCGGTATCGCTCCTTCACTTTCCCCCCGATGCAACAGGACTGCATTTGCGGGCAGTTTATCCATCTGCCCAAAATCGGTGCTGTTCGCATAATTCAGCACCGTCCTTTGCCTGAGGGCTTTGTGATTAAGGCGGCTACCATCAGCCGCAAGGCAGACGAGTGGTATGTGACCTTGAGCCTGCAAGATTCGTCCGTCCCTGAGTTTACTCCTGAGTCTGCAACGCTGGAAAACACTACAGGGATCGACGTGGGAC